>CANPWS010000007.1 GCA_947584955.1 uncultured Bacilli bacterium
CAATTGCAAGGGCAATAGCAAAAAATCCAGAAATTTATATTTTCGATGATAGTTTTTCTGCATTAGACTATAAAACAGATTCAATGGTAAGAAAAGCATTAAAAGAAGAAACAAAAAATTCTACTATTATTATAGTTACACAAAGAGTAAGTACAATATTAAATGCAAATCAAATAATTGTGTTAGATGAAGGAAAAATGGTAGGAAAAGGAACACATGATGAATTATTAAAAACATGTGAAATTTATAAAGAAATAGCTTATTCACAGCTTGGAGAGGAGGAATTAAAATGAATAAAAAACCTCCAATGAAAAGAAATATTAATAGTGAGAAACCAAAAAATTTCAAAAAAACAATAAAAAAGATATTTAAATATTTAAAAGATTATAAAATATCTTTAATAATAGTTGCTATCTTTACTGTAGCAAGTACAATTTTTTCAATTCTAGGACCTAAAATATTAGGAAATGCTACTACAGAAATTTTTAAAGGTGTAAGCAGTAAATTAAAAGGTGGTTCAGGAGTAGATTTTGATGCAGTATTTAAAATATTATTAACTTTAGGCGTATTATACATACTAAGTGCAATATTCTCATATATTAGAGGAATAATAATGACAAATATTGCTCAAAAAACATCATATCGTTTAAGAAAAGAAATAATAGAAAAAATAAATAGAATGCCATTTAGTTATTTTGATAAAAAAACATATGGTGAAACTTTGTCAGTAATAACAAATGATTCAGATAATTTAAGTATGGGAATAAATCAGTCAGCAACAGAACTTATAAGTTCACTTGCGACATTTATAGGAATATTTTTTATGATGCTTTCAATAAATGTAACTATGACATTAGTAACATTAATATTAATACCTATTTCTCTTATCTTTGTAAGTATCATAGTTAAACATAGTCAGCAATATTTTAAAGATAATCAAGATTATTTAGCAAGTGTAAATGGTAAAGTAGAAGAAATGTATTCAGGACAAAATGTTATTAAAGCTTTCAATAATGAAGAATATATGCTTGAAAACTTTAAAAAAGAAAATGATAAATTATATAATAGTGCTTGGAAAAGTAATTTTATTTCAGGACTTATGCATCCAATAATGAATTTTGTTGGAAACTTAGCATATGTTGGAGTATCTATTTTAGGTGCTTATTATGTAGTACTTGGAAAGATAACAATTGGTAATATTCAGTCATTTATACAGTATGCAAGAAATTTTACACAACCAATAAATCAAATAGCTCAAATATCTTCAATGATTCAATCTATGGCAGCATCTGCAGAAAGAATTTTCAATTTTCTTGATGAAGAAGAAGAACCAAAGGTTAAAAATAGTATTAAACTTGATGATGTAAAAGGAAATGTAGAATTTAAGCATGTTACGTTTGGTTATAATGAAGACAAAATGATTATTCATGATTTTAACGCTAAAATAAAACAAGGACAAAAAATCGCAATAGTTGGACCAACTGGTGCAGGAAAAACTACAATAGTTAAGTTATTGATGAAATTTTATCATGTAAATTCTGGTAGTATATTAATTGACGGGGTTAATATTGATAATATAGAAAGAAGTAATTTAAAAGGATTATTTGGAATGGTTCTTCAAGATACATGGTTATTTAGTGATACAATTATGGAAAATATTCGTTATGGAAACCTTGGAGCAAGTGATGAAGAAGTAATTGAAGCTGCTAAAAATGCTAATATTCATCATTATATAATGACACAACCAGATACTTACAATATGATATTAAATGAAGAGACAAATAATATATCTGGAGGTCAAAAACAATTGTTAACAATAGCAAGAGCAATACTATCAGATCCTAAAGTATTAATTTTAGATGAAGCAACAAGTTCTGTTGATACAAGAACAGAAATATTGATTCAAAAAGCTATGGATGAATTAATGAAAGGAAGAACTAGTTTTATAATTGCTCATAGACTATCGACAATTAAAAATGCTGATTTAATTTTAGTTATGAATAATGGTGATATAGTTGAACAAGGAACACATGATGAATTATTAAAGAAAAATGGCTTCTATGCTAATTTATATAATTCACAATTTGATAAAATAGAACAAGAGTAAAAAATATTGAAAAATTAAGTATTATATGTTAAAATTATTACATAAATAAAAGTAGTAGAAAGAAGGTGCCTCTCTTGAAAAGTATAGTTAAAAATATACATGCATTTGTATGCAATTGGGGGGCATTTAAGTTAAATCTTTCTAAAATATAATCAAAATAGCTATAGAAAAAATCTATATAATTAGATATTCTTTTCTATAGTTTTTTCATTAAAGAGGTGATAATTTTAATATAAAATAAAGAAAATAGATAAAGTAAAAAAGGTAAATATTACGAAAAAGAAAAGGAGTAAAAATATGGAAGAAAATAATAATACTAATAAAAATAATAATAAAATTGGAATTATAATAATAATTTTATTAATAATATTAATAATAATAGGAATTTATTTAATAAAAAATAAAAATGATAATAAAGAAAATAATGCTAATGGTAATGTAAATAATAATCAGGAAGAGTCAAATATAAAAAATGGTGATGATAGATATCTAGGAAGTAGTTTAAATAAACAAGAAGGAACGGTAATATCAGAAAATACAGCTTATATTATAAAAAGAATTAATAAAGATTTAGCTTTTTATTATAATGATAAAGAAGTAAGCAGATATAACTGTGAATCTGAAACATGTTCAATATGCTCAGTTAATTCTAATAATAGTAGTAATGATGATGGTCGTGGATGTCCATTTAGTTCTAATATAGATGCTTATGATAAAAATGCTACATATTTAATTGTTGATGGGTATAATTCTAATAATACAATAAAAAAATTAGTAATAATAAATCCAGAAAACAATTTGATATATAATGAATATTATAATGTTGATTCTGTAATTGGACTTAACAATGAATACATATATTTTTCTAATAAAACTGAAAATAAAAATATAATAATTGATACAAAAGGAAATACAATTAAAAATCTAGCTAATAGAGAATTAGCAATAAAAGTGTTTTCACCATTAGCTGGAGATATTAGACTTGATTATATGTCATATGATTTAATAGTAACTGTTGAAAATGGAAAATACGGAATAGAAAGTTTATTATCTGATAAAAAGATAATAGAAAATAAATATGAAGATGTTAGATTGTTCGATATGACAATGCTTGAAAATAGTCCTAGCTTTAATATATATAATGGTAAATATTTTAAAGCCAAAGAAAATGGTAAATGGTATTTATTTAATATTTCAACAGGAGAGAAAGTATTAAATAAAGGATATGATAGATTATATTTATTAGACTCTCAAACTATGTTAATATATGAAAATAATTATTTATCATTTGTTGATTATGATGGAAAAGAATTAATACCAGATAAAATAGAAACGTCTTCATTAAAAAATTATGATAATAATTTTCTACCAAAAATGATAGAGGGAATACAAATAACTAAAGAAAATGATAATATTAATATATATGTATCAGATTTAGGAAAGACATATACATATAATCTAAATACTAAAACTCTTACAAATAATTAATAAATAAAGTTAAAAGTACTAGCAAAATTAAGCTGGTACTTTTTAAAATGAAGTATAGAATTAGATAATAAAATGTAGTATAATAATTTATGGTGAAAAAGATTATGAAGTTTGAAGATAATACAGTATTAATAATACCAAATAATATGAAAGAAGAAATAATAAAAAAAGTAAGAGAAACCAACTCTTTACTAAATATAATATTTTTAACAAGAGAGCAGTTCATAAAAAAAGTAACATTTGATTATACAAAAGAAACGATATATTATATAATAAAAAAATATAAAGTTAAATACGAAGTAGCCAAAGTATATTTAAATAATATATATTATATAGAAGATAAAAAATATAACAATGATAAATTAAATTTTTTAGTAACATTAAAAAAAGAACTATTAAAAAATAATTTATTAATTATTGATACTTATTATCAAGAATATTTAAAAGGAAAAAAAATAATAGTATATGGATTTGATTATATAGATAAATATCTAATTAAGCTTTTAAAAAAATTTAATATAACGGAAATAATAGCAAAAGAATATAATAGTTATAATATAGATAAAATATATGAATTTAATGATATAGATAATGAAATTGAATTTGTAGCGGAAAAAATATGTAGCCTAATAAATAATAAAATAGATATAAATAAAATAAAAATAGTAATATCATCAGAATATAATAGTTATATAGAAAGAATATTTAAATTATATAATATTCCAGTTAATATAAAAAAAAGAACAATATATAGTACTAATATTGGAAAATATTTTATAGAAAATATCCAAAAAGATATAAATGAAGTATTATTAAAAATAGAAAAAATGGATATAAATATTCATAATAAAATAGTAAATATTTTAAATAATTATACTTTTGTAGATAATTATTTAGAATTAAAAGATATGATATTAAGTGATTTTAAAAATACATATATTGATGATAAATTAATAAATGCAGTAAATGTAATAGATCTTAAAAATAGTTTAATAAATGAAGATGATTATATTTTTGTACTTGGATTTAATCAAGGAAATATACCTATAATATATAAAGATGAGGAATATATAACAGATAATATAGTAAATGAAGTAGAATTAGAAAGTACAAAGCAAAAAAATAAAGAAGAAAAGAAAATAATATTAAATAATTTAAAGAACATAAAAAATTTAATAATAACATATAAATTAAAGACAAATACTGATACTTATTATGTATCAAATCTAATTGATGAAATGAATGTAAAAATAGAAAAATTAACAACAGAAAACTATAATTATTCTAATATTGCAAACAAAATAAAATTAACTAAAAAATTAGATTTACTTACTAAATATGGAATAAAAGAAAAAAATTTAGATCTTTTATATAATAACTATAACATTGATTATAGTAGTTTTGATAATAAATATACAAAAATTAACAAAGAATTATTAAATCAGTTTCTAAATGGTAAGTTATTATTATCATATAGTACACTAGATAATTATAATAAATGTTCTTTTAAATATTATTTAGCAAATATATTAAAAATAAGCATATATGAAGATGCATTTATGACTAATATTGGGACAATTTTTCATGAAGTATTATCAAAAATGACTAATGAAGACTTTGATTTAGATAAAGAATATCAAGAAAGTATTCAAAAATTGGAAAAAGACTTTACTATTAAAGAAAAATTCTTTTTAAATAAATTAGAAAATGAATTAGATTTTATAATTACAACTATAAAAAAACAATTAAGTATGAGTAATTTAGATAGTTATTTATATGAAGAAAAAATATATACAAATGTCGTAGGTAACTTAAATATAACATTTATGGGAGTTATTGATAAAATAATGTATAAAAAATATCAAGATAAGACTATTATTGCGATAATAGACTATAAAACAGGATCACCCAATATAAATTTAAATAATGTAATTTATGGTTTAGATATGCAACTTCCAATATATTTATATTTAGCCAAAAATACAAAAAAATTAGAAAAAGTAGAAATTGCAGGATTTTATTTACAAAAAATATTAAATAATGAAATAATCAAAGATTATAAAAATAAATATGAAAAATTAAAAGAAGATAACTTAAAATTAATAGGATATTCTAATAAAGATGAAAATATATTAAAAGAGTTTGATACAACTTATCAAAATAGTATGATGGTAAAATCATTAAAGACATCAAGTAAAGGTTTTTATGCTTATTCTAAAGTAATAGATTCAGAAAATATTGATAAGATAGTAGAAATAACAAAGAATAAAATAAAAGAAAATGCTTTAAATATAGAAAATGCTAATTTTGATATTAATCCTAAAAAGCAGAATAATGATTTAATAGGTTGTAAATTTTGTAAATTTTCAGATATATGTTTCAGAAAAGAAGAAGATATAGTAAATATAAAAGAATATAAAGATTTAAATTTTGAAGAAGTATTATTAAAAACAGAAAGTTAGGTGATTTTATGAATAAAAAATTAGAAGAATTTAATAATTTTTTAAAGAAAAGTAATATTGGAATAGTAGGACTTGGTGTAAGTAATCTTCCACTTTTAGAATATTTATATAATTTGGGGGCAAGTGTAACAATTTTTAATGAAAAGCCATTAGAAGATTCACTTATAAAGGAAATAGAAAAATATAATTATAAATATTTTATTTCTAAAAATGCTTTAGATAATTTAAAAGGATTTGATATAATTTTTAGAAGTCCCTCATGTTTACCCACTAAGAAATCTTTAATAAAAGCTAAAGAAGAAGGTACAATAATAACTTCTGAAATAAAAGAAGTAGTAAGACTTACACCTTCCAAAGTAATTGGAATAACTGGATCAGATGGAAAAACAACGACAACAACTTTAATAAATGAAATTTTAAAAGCTAATGGGTATAATACTTTTTTAGGTGGTAATATAGGATTGCCTTTGTTTACTAAGATAAAAGATATGACAGAAAAAAATATAATTATTTTAGAATTATCAAGCTTTCAACTTATGGATTTTGATATAAGTCCAGATATTGCAGTAATTACAAATATAAGTGAAAATCATTTAGATATTCATTCAGATTATAATGAATATATAGAATCTAAAAAGAATATTTTTAAATATCAAAATAAAAATGGAATTTTAGTTACTAATAAAGATAATGAAATAACAAAGAATTTTAAAGGAAATGGAGAAACAAGATATTTTTCAAAAACAACTAAATTAGATAAAGGTTTTTATACTGATGGAAATTACATTTATAAAGATAACAAAATAATAATTAATACTAAACAATTAAAGTTAAAAGGAGTACATAACTATGAAAATATTTGTACAGCTTTATCAGCAATAGATGATTTAATAGATATTGAAAAAAGTGTTAATGTTATAAAAAAGTTTAAAGGAGTAGAACATAGATTAGAATTTGTAAGAGAAATAAATGGTATAAAATGGTATAATGATTCAGTTAGTAGTTCTCCCACTAGAACTATTGCAGGACTTAATTCCTATGATGAAGATATTGTATTAATTGCTGGTGGATATGATAAAAATTTAGATTATAACGTATTAGCTGAACCAATACTTGATAAAGTATCAAAATTAATATTAATGGGAAATACTAAAGAAAAAATATACAATGCAGTAACAAAATTAAACTTAATAAAAAAGAAAAATATAAAAATATATATGTGTAATAATTTAAAAGAAACAGTAAACAAAGCAAAAGAAGTTGCAGTAAAAGGGGAAGTAGTGTTATTTTCTCCCGCTTCAGCAAGTTTTGACATGTTTAAAAATTTTGCTGATAGAGGTTGTCAATTTAAAGAATTAGTAAATAAATTATAATATAGTAAAAGAGCCATAATAATTTTATAGCTCTTTTGTTATTTTATACTAAAATAAATTCATCGTTTGAAACATCAATTGTTATAGTAGAATTTGGATTAATATGTTCATTTATAATATTTTTAGCAATTAATGTTTCAATATTTTTTTGAATATATCTTTTAATTATTCTAGCACCGTAGTTAATATCATATGCAGAATCGAGAATATAATTACAAGCATTATCAGTAATATTAATTTTAATATTAGCAAGTCTATCTTCAATTTCTTTAATATCTTTTTTAATAATTTTTAAAGCAATATCTTTAGATAGAAAATTAAATGTAATAACTTCATCAATTCTATTTAATAATTCAGGTTTAAAATAAAGTTTAAGTTCATCTTGTACTTCACTTATTTTACCTTCTAAAATTAAATCACTACCTATATTGGAAGTCATAATGATAATTGTATTTTTAAAATCAATAAGTTTACCATGATTATCAGTAATTCTACCATCATCTAAAATTTGTAGCAAAATATTAAGAACATCTTTATGGGCTTTTTCAATTTCATCAAAAAGAATTATAGAATATGGATTTCTTCTTACTTTTTCAGTTAATACCCCTGCTTCATCATATCCAACATATCCAGGTGGAGAACCAATTAATTTACTAACTGAATGGCTTTCCATATATTCACTCATATCAAATCTTATCATATGTTTTTCATCATCAAAAAGTTCATATGCTAAAGATTTAGCAATTTCTGTCTTACCAACTCCCGTTGGACCTAAGAAAATAAATGAACCAATAGGTTTAGATGGATCTTTAATACCACTTCTTGCTCTTATAATAGCATCCGTTACTAATTTTATAGCATTATCTTGTCCCATAACTCTTTTTTTCATATTTTCTTCAAGATTTAAAAGTTTGTCTCTTTCTGATCCTACTAATTTAGAAATAGGAATATTAGTCCATTTAGAAATAATTTTAGCTATATCTTCTTCATCAACTGTATCAGACAAAATATCAGATTTATTATTAAGCTGTAAAAGACTAAGTTCTTTTTCTAAGTTTGGTATGATACCATGTGCATATTTTGCAGCGTTTTCTAAATCATAGTTATTTTCATATGTTGATAGTTTAAATCTAGCTTCATCTAATTTTTCTTTTTTTTCTTTAATTTTATCATTGATACTTTTTTCTTCTTCCCATTTTTCTCTTAAATTTTTTTCTTTTTCTTTAAGAGCATTAATATTATTATTAATTTCATTTAATCTATTAATACTAAATTCATCTTTTTCTTTTTTCAAAGCTTCTTTTTCTATTTCAAGCTTCATAATATTTCTAGTTAGTTCATCAATTTCTGTAGGAACAGATTCCATTTGTACTTTAATTGTAGCACAAGCTTCATCAATTAAATCAATAGCTTTATCTGGTAAAAATCTGTCGGTAATATATCTATCTGCTAAAGTAGCTGCAGCAACAAGGGCTCTATCTTTAATATTAACTCCATGATAAAGTTCAAATTTATTTTTAAGACCTCTTAATATTGTAATTGTATCTACAATTGTTGGAGCATTAATAAGAACTTTTTGAAATCTTCTTTCTAAGGCTGAATCTTTTTCAATATATTTACGATATTCATTTAAAGTAGTAGCACCAATACAATGAATTTCACTTCTAGCCAATTCAGGTTTTAAAATATTAGAAACATCCATTGCACCTTCGGCATTGTTACCAACAATCATATGAATTTCATCGATAAACATAATAATATTACCATCGGAATTTTTAACTTCATCAATAACTTTTTTTAATCTTTCTTCAAATTCACCACGATATTTAGCTCCAGCGACAAGTGCGGCTAAATCAAGTTCCCAAATAGTTTTTCCTTTTAAATTATTTGGAACATCACCATTTACAATACGCGAAGCTAGCCCTTCAACGATAGCTGTTTTTCCAACGCCAGCTTCTCCGATTAGAACGGGATTGTTTTTTGTTTTCCTAGAAAGAATTCTTGTAATATTTCTTATTTCTTCATCTCTTCCAATGACGGGATTAAGTTTACCTTCTTTAGCAAGTAAAGTTATATCACGACCATATTTTTCTAAAGGTTTACCATCATCTAAATTTTCAAAATTCATTTTTATCACCTCTTTTGCATAAATAATTATAGCATCTTTTTAGCAATTGTCAATATAGATTGCTAAAAATGACAAATAATACTCTAATTTAATTAAATTAGGTAGTAAAATTAAAATATTATAAAAAAATAGAAAATATCTATATAAATTTTTAGATATTATTCTATATTTTTATTTTTTTTTCTAAAAAGTTTTTACCATCAACTATTCTATTTACTAACATGCTAGCAGGTGAATCTCCAACGACATTAAGTAAAGTGGCAGGTATATCAATAATTGTGGCAATTATTGTCAAAATTGGTAACGCATAAATAGGAAATCCTAACGATGTAATGATAAGCATCTCAGATATAGTTCCGCCACCAATAGGAACGGCACTTACTAATAAAGTTGCAATTAATGCTATTAGTAAAATATTTATAGTGTTTATGTCTTTATTAAATAGATAGACTAAAAACATTATTTTAAATACGCTTCCCACTACTGAACCATCTTTGTGAAATGTTGTACCTAATGATATTACATTTTCTGCAATATCATCATTTACTCCCATTTTTTTAGTGCATTCAATATTAACTGGCATTGATGCTGCAGAAGAGCAGGTAGAGATAGCAGTTATTGATGATGGAAAAATATTTTTCCAAAATAATTTAACTCCTTTTTTACCTCCAGCAATATAGGCATAAATTGTATAAATTATAAAAAAGATAAATAGTGAAACTGCTGTATACATAATAAACGTTTTTAAATATCCCTTAGCAATACTACTTCCAAAAGTACCAACTAAAGTTGCAAAATAACATCCTAATCCTATTGGAGCATAATACATTATAATATTTATAAAATTAATTGTAACTTGACACGCTGAATCTAAAAATTTATAAAGAGGTTCAGCTTTTTCTTTAGACATGTTCATTGCTAATCCAATAAGTATTGATACTACAATTAAAGCTAGTATATTATCTTTAGATAAAAGTTTATTAAAATCATTTACGCTTATGGAAGATACTATATTATCTAAAAAATTGTTGTTTTCATTATCAAAATTTTGTTCTTGATCTAATGATTCTATTATTGTTTGGCTATCACTTTCATTAACAAGATAAGTACTTTTTGTTACAAAGAATGCTATAAGTAATGAAACAGTAGAAGTAATTATAAATATAATAATGGTTGATATTAATATTTTACTTAGTCTTTTAGGACTTTTCATTTTATATATTGAAGTTGTTAATGTTAAAAAAATTAAAGGTACAATTATAATTAAAAGCATATTTAAAAATAAATCTCCAAAAGGCTTTAAGACTTGAGTATCTTCTTTAAATATTATTCCAATTATTCCTCCGATTATAATAGCAATTAATATAAATAATGTTTGTTTATAGTTTTTTATTATTTTTTTCATTTTTTTCTCCTTTCACTTATATTATATAGCTAATAGTTAAAAATTAATATTTCTAAAAATCCACGACCTTAGTTAAATTTCCATGAAAAGTATGCATATTATATTTTTTTTGCTAAGAAACGTATCATTTATTATTAAATTTGGTAATAATTTTATCAAATGTTAAAAATTTATTAAATTTAAAGAATTTTGAATTTGTAAGTCTAATAATTAATGTTGAAAGGAATGATAGTAAATGAAAAAAAAGAAAAAATTAATTTTGATTGGTATTACTTTGTTTATGATTTTTTCTCTAAGTAAGAAAGTATTAGCAGAAGTAAGAGGAAAATTAGTTATGAAGTATCAATATGATGTTTATTACAAATTAGTAGGGGAAAAATTATTTATGTCTTATCCATTTCCATTATATAGTATAGATGGACAAGTTGTTTATTGTATTGAACCTGGAGTTAATATAAATACTTATAATTATATTGGTGAAGATGGATTTATTAATTCACCATATAGTGAAGAAGTTAATAAATTGCTTGAATTAATTGGTTACTATGGTTATGGATATTTTGGGCATGATACATTAAAATATAGGTTAGCTACACAAGAACTTATTTGGGAGTTAGTAAAAGATTGTGAGGTTACATTTTCTAATGTTGCAGTAGAACCAAGAGAAGAAATTGATGTTAGTTTTGAAAAAGAAGAAATAATGAGATTAGTAAATAATCATTTAACAAAGCCATCTTTTGATGAAAAGCAAATTATTTTAGAATATGGAAATACAATTACTATAACTGATAGTAATAATGTACTTTCAGGATATGAAATATATCAAGATGATGGTTATGAATGTCATATTGAGGGTAATAATTTAACTATAAAAATAAATAAATTAGGCGATGGAAAAATAAAATTAAGAAGAAAAGCATATGATTCTGAACATACAGTTTTATTTGTGGGTGAAGATGGTATAAGTCAAAAAGTTGGAAAGTTTAGGGCAAGTTTACCTGTAGAAAGTATTATTTATATTAAAGCATTAGGGGCAAAACTAAAAATAATAAAAGTTGATAAAGAAAGTAGAGAAGCTATACCCATAAGTCATATTAAATTTAAAATAAAAAATATTACTACAGATAAGTATATTTGTGAAAATGATGAATGCCTTTTTGAGACAAATGATAAAGGTGTAATTCAAACAAATACTGTTTTGTATGGTAAATATAAAATAGAAGAAGTAGAAAATCAAGATTTATCAGGTTATTTATGGAATAATATTGGAAAAGAATTAGAAATAAATGAAAACACTCTAACTAAAGATAATATATATGAAGTAGAATTTGAAAATACTCCAGTTAAAGGAAGTATAAAAATAAATAAAAAAGGAGAAAGTTTAGTATATCAAAATGATACTTATTATTACGAAGAAATTTTCTTAAAAGATGTTAAATTTGGAATTTATGCCGATGAAGACATTTATTATTTAGGAAAAATAATTTATCATAAAGATGAATTAATTAATACAATTACTACTAATAATTTAGGACAAGCTATGTTAGATAATCTATATCTTGGTAAATACTATATAAAAGAAATATCTAGTAATTTAGGAAATTTAGTTGATAATACAAAATATAAGTTTGAAATAAAATACAAAGATAAATATACACCAAATATTAATTTAGAATTTAATTTAAAAAATTATTTACCTAAGGGGAAATTAAAATTTATAAAATTAGATTCTAATAACAAGAGTGTAATTAAAGATACTCTGATGGAAATATATACAATAGATAATACTTTGATATATAGTGGAAAGACAGATGAATTTGGACTTATAGAAATAGATGATTTACCTTTAGGTAAATATTATATTAAAGAAAAAGAAAGTGCAATGGGATATGAAAATAAATTTGAAACGATATATTTTGAAATAAAAGAAGATTCAGAAGTTATAAAGTTATCATTAACAAATGATTATATCTTTGAAGTGCCAAATACTAAGCTAAATGAAATAAATATAATATTTATATGTGGAACTATTTTGATTTTACTTGGAGGAATAATTTATGTTAAAAAAAAATAAAACTAAAATAATTAGTATAATTTTTATTCTTATTGGAATAAGTATGTGCTTATATGATAAATTAAATAAATATCTTTTTTTAAAAAATGAGGATGATAAAGTATTAACATTTATGAATGATCAATATAAGAAAGAAGTTTCTTTTCAAAATATTACGAACGAAATAAATCAAAATGAAGATGAAAAATTACAAGAAACAGATAAATTTATTGGAGTCTTAGAAATACCTAAATTAAAATTAAAAAAAGGTTTTTATGATGAAAATAGTATTCATAATAATGTGTCGGAAAATGTAATGTTATTAAAATCATCAGATATGCCAAATACAACATATGGATTATTAGCTTTAGCAGCACACTCTGGAAACAGTATAAAATCGTACTTTAAATCATTATATAAACTAACATATGAAGATGAAGCAATAATTTATTACGATAAAATAAAGTACAATTATAAATTAAAAAAAATATATGAAGTTGAAAAAAATGGATATGTTAACATAAAAAAAGAATTAGAAGATACCTCTTTGGCTTTAATTACTTGTGATAAAATTAAGGATGATAAGCAAGTAGTATATTTATTTAATTTGTATAGTAAGCAAGAAATGTAAGTCAAAGAAAATATTTGCTTAAAAAATGAATTTGCCTTATAATATAAAGAAATAGAAAAAAGGAAAATTAATATGAAAAGTTATATAAAAATGAATAATAGTGATGATAATTTATCATTTGGGAACTTATGTCGTGTAATCAAAGAATGCTCTTCAAGTAAAACATTTACTAGCCAGAGTGAAATATTTTCAGTTGTTTTTGATGATGATAATTTAAGCGATTCAACAATCAATAATTATTGTATAGGATATAGAAATATAGGAAGCAAATATAAGAAAAAATTTCAGAAATTTAAAGAAGAATATGTACAAAATAAATTAGTTTTATTGGATGTTATTAATAATTTAATAAAAATATTAGAAAGTACAATTGGATATAATTATACATATGAAGAAATTAATAGCAATAAACTTCTTAAATGTGTCTGTAACAGACTATATAATATAGCAAAAAATGATAAAAATATAGATAATGAATTTACAACTAAAATATATTTATATCTTGAAGAAAATAAATTATACGAATGTATAAGTGAATTATTATTTTATATTATTTTAAAACATAAACAACCTATATTTAGAGAAAATATAGCTAAAGATGCGATTTATGATATATTAAACAAAACAAATATATCATTAAATGATTTAGAAAAATTTTTAGTGTTAAATTTTAAAGATGGAGTTAATTATACCTATGAATTAAAACATTTAGCAGCAGAAAACAATGCATATGCTTGTTTTGAACTAGGATATATGGAATACAAAGGAGAAATTTCAGGTGTACCTAGATATAATGTAGCTTATAAATATTTTATAACAGCATCAAATTACAATCATCCAAGAGCAAATCTTTTAATAGCTGATATGTTTATAAAAAAGCAAATAGGAATAAGTGGAGTAGATTATCATAATCAAATAATTGAATATTTAAATAAAGCTATTTCGTTAGGAAGTATTGCAGCATTAAACAAATTAGGAATAATATATTTAAATATCAATAAGGAAAAAGCTATTGAATTATTTAAAAAAGCTGCAGATAATGATTATGTATATGCTTATAATAATTTAGGAAAAATAAGTGAAGAAGAAAAAGATTATAAAAAGGCATTTGAATACTATTTAAAAAGTGCTTCAAAAGAGGAAAGTTGGGCATGTAATAAAATAGGTGAGTTTTACAGACAAGGATTAGGATGTGAAAAAAATTTAAAAACGGCTTTTTATTATTATAATTTAGCAACAGAAGTACCAATAAAATTGTTAGATTATTATAGTAAATATAATTTAGCTAAATATTATTATTTAAACGGAAATTATGAAGCAGATGTTGAGAAAGATGAATCTTTAGCTATAAACTTATTAGAAGAAGCATCACAAAATAAAATAATAGAAGCGAGTATTGAATTATTTAATATATATTTAGAAAAATATTTGAAAAATTTTCAAGATGAAGATTTAAATAAATTAAAAAATTATAAAAAAGTTATTGAAACAAACGAAAAATATAATATTGAAATTAAAAAACAAGTTGAAAAAAATATGCAAAAAATAAAAAAAGAGCAGATAGATTTAACTACTTTAAGGGAATTTACAAAGAAATAGAAATATGCTATAATCATTATAGAAAGGAGTTAATATGAAACATAAAATATTAATTATTATTGGCTTAATAATTGGAATTTTAGTTTTTATAGTAGCCAAAGGAGTAAGTGTCTATAATAATTTAGTAGATCAAAATGAAGAAGTTGAAAGTTCACTTTCAACAGTTTATGTGCAATTAGAACGAAGAGCAGATTTAATTCCTAATTTAGTAAATACTGTAAAAGGTTATATGAAACATGAAGAAAGTATAATTGAAAGCATAACAGAAGCAAGAACTGAACTTATGGGTGCTAAAACATTAGAAGAAAAACAAGAAGCAAATGGCAATTTAGATGCAGCATTATCAAATCTTTTTTTAATCGTTGAAAATTATCCAGATTTGAAAGCAAATACAAATTTTATTAATTTACAAGATGAATTAGCTGGAACAGAAAATAGAATTGCAGTAGCAAGAAAAGACTATAATTCCGCTGTTTCAGAATATAATTCACAAATAAAGAAATTTCCTAATGTTATATTTGCAGGAATGTTTAAATTTGAAGAAAAAGAATATTTTGAAGTTTCTGAAGGAAAAAATGAAGTACCAGAGGTTGATTTTAATAAATGAGAAAAATTATCTTAACTTTTGTAGTTTTTCTCTTTTTACTTATATTACCTCATAATGTTTCAGCAGATAATTTTTATGTACAAGATAATGCAAATATTTTAAGTAATGAAATAGAAAACTATATAACTACAAAAAGTACAGAACTTGAATCTGAAACAAAAGCTCAAATTGTTGTTGTAACAGTAAAAAGTTTAGAAGGTTCCTCAATTGAAGATTATGCAACGAAACTATTTAGAGATTTAAAAATTGGTGATGAAAAAGAAAATAATGGCCTATTATTACTTTTATCTTTAGAAGAAAGACAATTTAGAGTGGAAGTAGGATATGGATTTGAAGGAATACTTACAGATGGATTAACTGGAAGATATCAAGATGAATACATGATTCCATATTTTAAAAATAATGATTGGGATAATGGAATAAAAAATGGATATGATGCTTTTTATAAAAAAATAGCATCTTATTATCAAATAGGTGAAATATCACAAAATGAAAGTGAAAATTTATCAGATAAGCAAGAATTAATTTTCAAAATTATAGTTTTAATAATTACTACATTTATAATTATGGCTATTATTACATTTGGAGGACCATTTGTAACTGGAGGCTTTTTTGGAAGTGGAAGATACTATGGAACTGGAGGATTTTTTAGTGGTGGAAGTTCTTTCGGAGGAAGAGGTAGCTTTGGTGGAGGAGGTTCTTCTGGAGGTGGAGGATCTACAAGAAGATTTTAAATAAAATATTTATATGTATCATAGTTAAGTTACAAGATAAATAATATTATATAGTAGTAAAAAAATAAAATGGAAAGGATAATAATATGGATAATGAAATTATAAAAAATATAAAAGAAAGAAGAAGTATAAGAAAATATAAAACTGATATGATAGATAAAGAAATATTAAAAGATATATTAGAAGCCGCAAGTTATGCACCATCAGGAATGAATAAACAATCTCCAATAATTATTGGAGATTGTTTATTCATTCCTGATGGTGCATAA
>CANPWS010000008.1 GCA_947584955.1 uncultured Bacilli bacterium
GTTCATTAAGTACTATACCTTGTCCTTTTATATATATAAGTACATTCGCTGTTCCTAAATCTATGCCAATGTCTTTATTAAACATAAATATCACCATCCCTAAAGTTTATTTTACCATATTTTGTATATTTTTTATAGTTAAAACTCCATTTTTTTATGCAAAAATTTCTCTTTTGTCGCATTTCCTCCTCGAATGTGTCTAATATCTAAATGATACTTTAAAATTTTTGAAACTTCACTATATAATGAAGCATCTATTTCTAATAATCTTTCTTTTAAATCTTTATGTACTGTACTTTTACTAACATTAAATACTTTTGCAATATCTCTAATAGTATCTTTTGTTTTTATAATATAATTTGATTCTAAAATAACTCTATTTGTAATATTTTTATTCATAATATCTCCTAATTAATTATATTAATATAGTTAAATATTATGTTTTAAAAAAAGGCAAATAATGCCTATAAATCTGTTAAATTTTTATCATAATACAATTCTGGATTAACAATTTGTCCCATATAATAAAGTTCAAAATGCAAATTATTTTCATTTTCTAAATTTAAATTAGATTTTCCACTTTTACCAATTATTTGTCCTTGAACTACTTTATCATCTACTTTTACATTAATTTCAGATAAACTTTGATAAACACTTATAAGCTCATTAGTATGTCTAATTTCAACTACTGTACCTAAAACATTATCATTTTTTACATCAATAACTGTTCCTTCTAAAATAGAGACAACATCAAACTGAGTATCTGAATAATAGTCTACGCCAGAATTTTGCATGTATGTATTTTCATAATAAATTATAGAGTTTTGTTGACTTTCTGCTTCTGCGGTATAATCATAATAATTTCTAAATACTTTAACGTTATCACTAGTAAAAGGTTTAATTATTGTCTCGCTTGTTCCTACAACTGGCATATAATTATCATTATTTATAATTTCTTTATCGACATATTCTGTCTCTTTATCTATTTTCTTTTCCTTTAATAAAGCATTAGACAAAATATTAGCTGTAAAATACATACTAACTGCAAAGAGTATTAAAGCAATTGCATAAATTCCTGGAACAACAAATGATTTAAGTTTTCTTTTCATTTTTTCACCTCTATTTTAATTTTTTCCTAAAATAGAGTTTTTATACATTTTTTATTACTTTATTTTACCAATCGTAACTCCTGTATAATAATATTTTAATATTTCTTCATAATTATATCCTTCTTTTGCCATACCAAGTGCACCATATTGACTCATTCCAACTCCATGTCCATATCCACATGTATTAATAATTATTTTATCATTTTCTTGTCTGAAAGAAAAATCATATGATTTTAAACCTAATATATTATAAACATCTTTTGCTTCAAAATCCTTTCCATTTATTTTTAATTTTAATATTCTATTTGTAGCACTTCGCAAAGTTACTTCAACATTAAGTTTATCATTATATGGTAAATTTAATTTTTCATAAAAACTAGATAAACTAATACTTGTACTAGATTTAAATGCTGAAGATGTATCTTTATCCCAAAAGCTATCTACACTTTTCAAATATGGTAAATTTAAATTAAAAATATTTTGAACATCTTCAGTATAACCATTACTAGTTGAAAAGAATAATGCATCTATTACTTCATCATCATAATACATAACTTTGTCTAAAGTTTCATTTACTGCACTTCTTAGCTTATTAATATTTTCTGTATAATTAAATCCCCAAGCTTCTTTTAAATAATCTAAATCTAAATATACTTGATTAGCTACAGAATCTACTACATCATATTCGCTATCTTTATTGTAATTTATCCTTTTTAATGCATAACTTCTAGAGGCTACAGCCTGTGCTTTAAAAGCTTCTTTTTCAAAATATATTGGCATTTCTCCTGCTAAAACACCAACAATATATTCTTCAAGTGGCATTACTTCAATAGTATTTGTACTAAGTCTTTTAACTCTTATATTTCTATTTTCTATATAGTTAAGTTCTATTTCTTTTAAAAAATATAACTTATATATAAATACAATAAAAAAAGGTATAAATATTATAGCCAATGTAAAAGCAATTATTCTTTTCATATTTTCACCTACTATAAGTATATTCACCTAATTTTATAAAATTTGTCATAATATATTGTTAAATACATTCATAAAATCATATAAAAAATTTACTACTAAATAACTAATACTAAAAATTAGTGCCATATAAAATACTCTTGCTTGATAATATCTATTTTTCTTAAATATCATATTTATATTAATACTATCTAATCCCCATATTACAAGTGGAATTACTAATACATATAATAATAATTTACTCATTTTCTATTCTTATTATTTTCTCACATCTATTTTTATATTTTTCTTCATTTAAAAAATCTGTTGTTAAAAATTTATCAGTTATATTAGCAGCTTCTTGTTCACTAAGTACTTCAGACATACTTATTACGTTAGCATCATTGTGTTCTCGGCATAATATAGCTTCTCGCTCATTGGAAACTTTTGCACAATAAATTCCTTTCATTTTATTTAATGCTATACTCATCCCAATACCAGTTCCACATATTGCTATGCCATAATCTACTTCATGTGCAATGATGGCTTTTCCTAATTTATATGCATAATCTGGAAAATCAACAGAAAGTTCAGTATCTGTTCCATAATTTATTACTTCGTACCCTTTTTCTTTTAAATATGAAAAAAGATATTTTTTTAATTTAACACCACGGTGATCATTTGTTATACCAATCTTCATTTGTAAATTCCTCCATTTCTTATTTTTAGTATACCATTAATTTAATTTTTTTACTACATTACGTTATTAAAAAAATATTAATTTCTAAAATGTAAAAAGAATTCATTAATTTAATTTTTTTAAATATATGAATTCTTTTTTTATCTATCTACTCTTTTTTCTTTTTATTAACTAATACAGACTTACTATTAACATTGATTAATTCTGAGTTAAAATCTTCATCATTTAACTCTTTTTCTTCTTCACCTTGTGATTTATCATTTATTTCAGGTTCTAATTCTTGAAAATCAAATGAATTTAATACGTTTTTATCTACTTTATTTACATTTAACTCATCATTTTTAATCATTTTAACATTTCCAATATTATTTTCTAAATCATTATCTTCTTCTTTTTTATCTGTTATATCAAATTCAAACATTTCATTGTTATCATCACTTGTTTTTTCGTCTTTTTTATTTATTTTAGTTTCTTTTGAATTAACATTTATTGTAGATGTATTTTTATTTATGTTATTTACAATATTAGTAAAATCATCATTTTTCTTGATTTTTGGTTCAATCACTGTTATTTCTTCTTCCTGCTTACTATCTAAATCCAAATTAAATAGTTTTTCTTCTTTTTCTTTTGTTTGTTCTTTTTTATTCTTATTACCATCTTCATTGTTAAATTCAAAATTAAAGATCTCTTCATTTTCTTTTAGTCTTTTATCTAATTTTGTTTCTGTTTTATTAGTATTTTCTGATTCTTTCTTTTTCTTTTCAGTTATAATCTTATCCATATTAACTGCATTTTTATTTGAAGAATTTGTCTCTAAACTAGTTTTCTTTTTCTGACTATTATTAAGAGACATAGCAGTTAAATTAGCTATTTTCTTTTCAACATCATATCCAGAATTATTTGCATCTCTTATCTGCTTTGTAATACTTCCTTTTTGACTAGTTGAAGATTGACTTTTACCACCTATATTTCCAAGAATAAATATTACTAAAATTATTACTACTGCAATAGCTATACCATAATATATATAATCATAACTGTTAAGTTCAAAAGTGTAATTTATATCAGTTACTCCTGGTGATGTGATATTCCATGTAAGTTCAGTTCCATCTATACTTTCAGAATTTGAATTGTTATCAGATGATATAACAGGTAAAATTACTGAATATTTAACTGTAGCATTATTAAAATCTATTCCTAAATTTGACAAATCGACATAAAAGTTTGCAGTATATTTATTACTACTAAGTCCTTTTTCTACACTAAACATTCTTGATTCTATCGCAGGATCATAAGAATTATTATACAAATACAATAAATCAAATTTATCATCTTTATTTCCTAATGATATGTCATCAATATTATCAAAATGCTTAGTTATAACCATTCCATATGTACCATTTTCATTATACTGGCTAACATTATAACCATATGCTGAAAATTTATTTTTATATTCTTCTATACTATTTTCCAGTGAAGTATTTGGAGAATTTGATGCAATAATAATTTTATAATCTACACTTTTATCTTCTTTTATTTCCATAGACATATTAAAATTATTACAACCTGTTATAAAAAAAGCTAATAGCAACATTAAAATATTTTTTATTTTTTTCATATATATCCTCTACCATTCCATTTTTAGAATAACATAATTTAAAGAAAAAAACAATACAAAAATAATTTTAATTCTATTTTTTTACATATTACTTAATACTAATTTTAAATTATTATACATTATATATATAAAATTATCATACTTAAAATAAATATAAATAATATTTTTATATAAAATTTGCCAATATATTTTTTATATTTAATATCATTTAATTATTTGACTTTTATTTTACAAAGAGATATTATATTATAAAAGAAGGTAAAGATATGAATAAAAAAGTTAATTTTATTATTTCAATTTGTTTAATATTTATTTCTATGCTGATGTTATTTTTAAAATATAATTATGTTTCTATTAGCCTAGGAATTATAACTATTTTAATAACTATTTTTATTTATCATAAAAATTTAAGATTATTATTATTTTTTATTTTTATATCTATTTCGACTATATTTACAAATATTCTTATTTTACATGATCTTAATAAAGAAACTATTGATATTTTTAAAGACAAAAACTTTTTATTAGGTACTTTAGAATATGGATATTCTGGAGCTAAATATATTTTTAATGATGATTATACTTATATTAATTATACTACTGATAGTACCTCAAATAATTATTGTACTGGTAAATATGAATATAGTTTTGGAGCAAAAAGTAACGATAATAAATTAATTTATGAAGATAAAGACAATTATTATTATACCTTAAATTTAACTGAGGATTCTTGTATTATTATGAATGAAAAACTTGATATAACCGAAGATAGAAAAATAGTTGTATCTGTAAATAAAAAAGATAATAATTACATAATATTTATAGATTCTGATAATAATGATGCATATATTGTAAATAAAAAATAAAGTATTGAAATTAATCTGATACTTTATTTTTTATTATTGCGTTTTTTCTTTGCTACATCTTTTAAATCTTTGGCAATAGCTTCTTTTATATCATCACTTGTAAATAATACTTTTGTATCTTCTAAAGAAGATGATGTTTTATTTAATTTTTTTAGCTCTTTTTGAATTTCTTCGAGAGGAATTTGAATTGTCTTTTCTAGATTATCTATTTTTTTATAATCTCTTTTAGCATCTTCTATTTCTTTTAATTTATTTTTTATATTTTTCTCTAATTCTTTACTTTTTTTAGTATTATTTTTTAAGCTTTTTAATTCTGAAAGTTCATATTTCATCTGTACTTCTAATTCTTTTCGTTTTATCTCTTTGGTAAGTGTTACTAATTCTAAAATAAGCAAAGTACCAAATAAAGTTAATATGCATATAGATGTAACTTTACTTGTTTTTGTTAAACTATTTAAAAAGCTTAGCGTTATAAAATGATATTTATATTCTCCATAAATACTATCATCATTTATGTATAATTCATTTTCTTCTGTTTTAATTCTAATTAAATAATTATTTTCATTTTTCTTTATATCAGTTACTTCGGCTAATTCTCTTTCTTGTTTACTATTTTTATAAACAATTATACTACCTACTTCTAGTTTTTCTAAATTAGCTTTTTTAACTAATATTACATCAGTTGATTTTAAATTAGTAAGATTACTATCTTCTCTTATAATAATACTGCTATAACCAAATAGATAAGTATTTTGTAGTGAAGTATTTTGTAGTATTAACATATAGCAAAATATTGCTAATCCAAATACTAGCAAAACTTCTAATATATTTAATAATGGCTTTCTCACACTTACCCTCTTTTCATTTTTATTCATTTATATTTATTATATTTCTGCATACTTTGCTTTTTTCGCTATCAATAATATTTTCTACTTTAATTTGAGCTTTTTCTAAATCGTCATTAACAATAACATAATCATAAAAATCAATATTTTTTAATTCTTCTTTAGTTATTTGCATTCTATTTTTTATTACTGCTTCGCTTTCTGTATTTCTATTTCTTAATCTTTCTTCTAATTCTTTTAATGAAGGAGGAAGTATATAAATTAACACACTGTCTTTATATATGTTTTTTATATTTCTTGCACCTTTTACTTCTATTTCGGCAATTACATCTACATTAGATTCTAATTTTTCATTAATTTTTGATTTTAATGTTCCATAGTAATTATCATTATATATTGCATATTCTAAAAAATCTCCTGCTGCTATTTTTTCTTTAAATTCTTCTTTACTTATAAAAAAATAGTCTACACCATCTTTTTCTCCTTCTCTTTTGGCTCTTGTTGTGGCACTTACTGAATACCAAGCATTAAAATCATTTAATATTTTTTTACAAATTGTACCTTTTCCTACCCCAGATGGTCCTGATAAGATTATGAATAATCCATTTTTGCTTTTAATCATTTATTTTTCAAATCATCAATTCTTAAAGAAAATATATTCTTTTAATTGATTTCCTTTCTAATACCTTATTTTATTTTTTAATATATAAATTAATTTTTCGTCGGTATTTAACGAATTATCTTTTAAATATTATATTTTATATTAATAATAAATTTTTATTAATTATTTTAAATTATTTTTGACACAGATACTCTATATGCATAGCATATAATTCATATAAATCCTGATGATTTTCTATTATATATCCTTTTCTTTCTAAAGTCTTTTTTATAATATCCAAAACTTCGTCCATTTTTATATTTTCTTCAGCTATTAATCTAGCGTTATTTCTTCTTGTTATTGGACTATAGTCCCCATTTTCCATCCTTATTAGTGCTCTTGCTACCTGCAACTTTCCTGAAAAATTTCTATTTTCATTTTGAAAAGCTAAATATGTCTCTCGGCATACTTCTTCTAATATCATTTCTTTTTTAGTTTTTATTTTTTCTTTGCTTTTTTCATTCAATTTAGGTTTTAATGAATCAATAATTTTTTTTAAGTCTTCTTCTTTAAAACTACTCATGTATGTTGTAAAACTTTTAGACTTTATTATTTTTTCTCTTATATTATTTTCTCTTGTTATATATTCTATCTTTTTACCTTGATCTTTTTCACTTTCTTTGATACTTTTTTGATACTTAATTATACTTTTTTTAGCATTTTCAAAACCATATTTTGATGTCATTACATTTATTAATTCTTCTAATATTTTTTCATCTGTTTCAAAAGATTCCTTTGTAAAATCTTTATAATCTTCTTTTAATAAATTTTCATAATTAGCATTTTGCATTTTATTTAATTCATCAAATACATAACTTTTATTATCAAAATTAATCTTTATCGCTTGTAAGTTTGCATATATTTGACTAGTTATTTCTTCTAATAACTTTAAATAATAATTTGTAGGTACTTTACCTTCTAACATATTTAATTGATTAGATAAATCTTCTTTTATATTAAATTCAATTAAATTTTTATATATATACATCATAAAATCTTCAAAATTTGCTTGCATTTGTGTACTACTACATTGCAATATATAATTATATAGATATTTTGATAATATTTCATTATAAGATAACATACTTCCTAATGTTAAATATATTTTATCATTTATTGTATAAAATGGTAATATATATACATCTTCTTTTATAGTCTTATTTAAAAACTGAATTATTTTTATAGTATCTTTTTCATTATAAACATCTATTATAACTGTATCTACTCTATATACTACTGAAATTTTACAAGTAAAATCTATTTTACTTTTAGATAAATAGTCTATTATTTTTCCTAAATCTTTAGAAAGAGTTTTTTCACTTAATGGTACATGTATTTTTATTGAAAAATTGTTTTTAGTATTTTTTTTATTTTCTAAAATGTAAAAACGTTTTAAATTAGATATTTTAAATTTTTTTTCGTATTTTTTTATTATAGGTATTAAACAATCAGTTAAGTCTTTTAGCTTATCTTTATTTGGCAAATGATAAGTTATAAGTTGTAAATATACTTGTCTTTCATCTATTACTTCTTTAGATAATTCTTGTAATTCATATAAAAATAAATTAATTTCCTCTATCTTGTAGTTCATTTATTTCACCTTTTTCTTCTTTTAAACTATCATAAAGTAATTCTAACTCATAATCTTCAATACTAATTTCTAATTTTTCTAATTTTCCGATTTCCATATGTTCCATCCTTCTATTTTATATTTTATCATTATTTTTTATTAAATGGAAGTATGATTAATTATTTTTTTTATTTTTTCTTAAATTTTATTTAGCTTGAATATGATATTATTTTGGTATTTATATGGTATTATTTTGGTATTTATGATATAATTTATATATCTTATAAAGGAGGAATTTAACGTGAAGGTTAGAACTAGATATGCACCAAGTCCTACTGGATTTATGCATATAGGTAATTTAAGAACAGCGATATTTGAATATTTACTTGCCAAAAAATATGATGGTGATTTTATATTAAGAATTGAAGATACAGATCAAGAAAGAGAAGTAGAAGGTGCCATTGATTTTATTTATGATACGTTAAAACTTTGTAATTTTAAAATTGATGAAGGTCCAAATAATCCTGGAAAATATGGTCCTTATATTCAAAGTGAAAGAAAAGAAATATATGCTAAATATGCTAAAGAGCTTGTTGAAAAAGGAAAAGCATACTACTGTTTTTGTACAGAAGAAGATATAAAAAAAGATAGAGAAGAAGCAGAGAAAAGAGGAAAAGCTTATTTTTATGATGGTAAATGTTCAAGACTATTAAAAAGTGAAATTGAGGAAAAATTAAAAAATAATGTGCCATATGTCATAAGACAAAAAATGCCTAAATATGGAATTACAGAAGTAAATGACTTACTATATGGCAAAATTAAAATAGATAATAGTATTCTTGAAGATCAAATTCTTTTAAAATCTGATGGATATCCAACATATAATTTTGCTAATGTTATTGATGATCATTTGATGGAAATAACGCATGTTGTTAGAGGAAAAGAATATTTAGATCAAACCGCTAAATATAATTTACTATATGATTCTTTTGGATGGGAAAAACCAATTTATATCCATGTAGCTATGGTACTTGGAGAAGATGGAAATAAACTTTCTAAAAGAAATGGTGATGCTTCATTTATGGATTTATATAATGAAGGATATTTACCTGAAGCTATTGTTAATTATTTAGCATTTCTTGGATGGAGTCCTGAAACTAATGAAGAAATTTTTTCTTTAGATGAATTAATCAAAGCTTTTGATCCTAAAAGAATAAGTAAATCATCTAGTACATATGATGTAAAAAAATTAAGATGGATAAATAGTCATTATATAAAAAAATTAGATGCTGAAAGTTTATATAATTTAACATATAAGCATTTAGAAAAAGCATATGATTTAAGTAAGAAAAGTAAAAGTTGGATTACAGATTTACTATTACTATATCAAGGTGAATTAAAGTATGGAAAAGAAATTGTAGAGCTTACTAAATTATTTTTTAGTGATTATAATATTTGCGAAGAATGTAAAGAATTCATGAAAGAAGAAGGAATTGATAATACTATTAAAATCTTTAAAAATGAAATAGAACAATTAACTTCTTGGACTATAGAAAATATTAACAATGCTATTAATAATACAAAGGAAAAAGCAAATGTAAAGGGTAAAATGTTATATATGCCAATTAGAATTAAAACTACTGGTGTTATGCATGGTCCAGAACTTGATAAAACTTTGTATCTATTAGGAAAAGAGAAAGTAATTCAAAATTTAGAAAGATAGAAAGGAAATAAATGATGAAAATATATAACTCTTTATCTTCTAAAAAAGAAGAGTTTATACCTATTGAAGAAGGAAAAATAACTATGTATGTATGTGGTCCAACAGTATATAATTATGTACATATAGGAAACATGAGACCACCTATTACTTTCGATATGGTATATAACTATTTTAAATATTTAGGCTATGATGTTAAGTATGCTTCAAATTTTACTGATATAAATGAAAAAATCAGTATTGTTGCTAAAGAAAATGGAATATGTGAAAGAGAAGTTGCAGATAAATTTACAAAAGCTTATTTAGAAGATCTTAAAAATTATAATTGCTCTTCGATTGATTATAGACCTAAAGTTACTGAACATCTACAAGATATATTTAATTTTATTCAAGAATTAATAAAAAAAGGATATGCCTATGAAGTAGATGGAAATGTTTATTTTAGAGTTGAAAAGGTAAAACAATATGGTATTTTATCAAAACAGGACATTACAGAATTAAAAAATGGAATTAGAAAAGAAGTAGATTTAAATAAAGAAAGTCCACTTGATTTTGCTCTTTGGAGAAAAACTACAGATATAGAACAATTTGACTCTCCTTGGGGAAAAGGAATCCCTGGATGGCATACAGAATGTGTAGTAATGATAGATAGCATATTTAATGGAAAAATTGATATACATGGCGGCGGAGTAGATTTAAAATTTCCTCATCATGAAAATGAAATAGCTCAATCTCTAGCATGTAATGGTCATACAATAGCTAATTATTGGATGCATAATGGACACATTAATTTAAATGGAGAAAAAATGAGTAAAAGTTTAGGAAATTATATTTTAGCCAAAGACTTTATAAAAAAACATGATATAAATGTTATTAGAATAGCATTATTTAAAACTCATTACAGACTTCCAATTAATTTTAATGACTCATTATTTGAAGAAGCTGATAATATAAATTTAAAAATTATAAATTCATTAAAACAAGCAAATTTATATGGAAATGTTAACAATCTTTCATTTTCAAATAACGTTAGAGATAAAGAATTTGAAGAAATAATGAATGATGATTTTAATACCCCTAATGCAATTTCTTATTTACTAGAATTAGTTAAAGGACTTAATCAATCTATTAGAAGTAAAAATAGTAATGATGTTGAAACTATAACCAATAAAATTTTAACAATTACAAAAATTTTTGGATTATCTTATAATATGCCAAAACTTTCTGTAAAAGATTTAGAAATTTATAATAATTGGAATAAAGCTAGAGAAAATAAAGATTTTGAAAAAGCTGATGAGTATAGAAAAAAATTAATAGAAAAGAATATTTTGTAGGAGGAAAAAATGTTAGGATTTTATAGTAATAATTTAATTGAAATGGGAATCTTATTATTAGGAACATTAATAGTTATATTTGCTGAATTTAAAGTTAAAGGTGCATATTCCAAATATTTAGGAAAAAAATCATCAAAAGATTTAGCAGGTTGTGAAGTTGCTAGAAAAATATTAGATGATGCAGGTCTTGAACAAATTCATGTTGTTGAAGTAAAAGGTGTTTTAACAGATCATTATGATCCTAAAAATAAAGTTGTTAGATTATCTACGGATATATTCCATGGAACTAGTATCGCAGCAGTTTCAGTAGCAGCTCATGAATGTGGTCATGCAATTCAAGATAAGGATAATTACTCTTTTATGAGAATAAGAAGTCTTTTAATACCTAGTGTTAATTTTATTACTAAAATTGGATATTTTGCTTCAATTATCGGATTAATATTTGGCTTGTTTGATCTTGCAGTATGTGGAATTATCGTATTATTTGCTACTTTAGTATTTCAACTTGTTACATTACCCGTTGAATTTGATGCTTCTAAAAGAGCAAAAAAAATTATTGATAAATTAGATCTAGCTACAAAAAGTGAACAAGAAGGCGTTGAATCTATGCTTTCTGCCGCAGCATTTACTTATGTGGCTAGTGTAATAAATACACTTCTTCAAATGCTTAGATTACTTATAAATATTTTAAATAGACGTGATTAAATATTGCAAATTATATAATAAAATATTTACTAATAAATAGCTAATTACATAGAAATTTGCCTTATTTATTATTTTTTGATATAATTAATTTGGTGATTTTATTATGAAAATTAATGATGTCAGTTTGACAATATCTGCAGTAAGAAGAAGTCAATATCCTACTGATAATAAAAAAGAATTTCTCTTAGTAGGAAGAAGCAATGTAGGAAAAAGTAGTTTTATTAATGCTTTAATTAACAGAAAAAATTTCGCTAGAACTTCATCTAGACCAGGTAAGACACAAACTTTAAATTTTTATAATATTAACAATAATTTCTATTTAGTAGATGTTCCAGGATATGGATTTGCTAAAGTACAAAAAAGTTTAAAGAAAAAATTTGGATTAATAATTGAAGAATATTTAGAATCAAGAGAAAATTTACAAATGGTATTTATGTTAGTAGATTTTAGACATAAACCAACTGAAGATGATGAACTTATGTACAACTACTTAAAACATTACAATATTCCTGTTACGGTAATTGCTACTAAAATAGATAAAGTAAATAAAAGTATGCATGATAAAAACAAAAAAATAATACTTAAAACTTTAAATATAGAAAATGAAGATGATTTAATTTTATTTTCTGCTGTAACAAAAGTAGGGAAGAATGAATCTTTTGAAAAAATAGAAAAATATCTGGTTTAAATAGTACCAAATATTTTTTTTATCATAAATTATTCTAGGTGAATTATGATTTGTAATATGATAGATGAAAATTTTTATATATTAAAAATTTTTAATGATAATGATAATTTTGATATTTATGATCATGAATTTATAAAAGATTTTACAAAAGAATTATTTGATAATATATTAAAAAAATATGATATAAGAGGAGATGTTTTATTTAATATTTATATTGATAATCTTTATGGTATAATAATTGAAATAACTAGCAATAATGATATTTTATCAGAAGATTTAGTAGAATTAAAAATTAAATTTAACTTAAATATTTCTTTTTTATATGAAGTTGATTACTTTTATTTATATGAAAACAAATTAACAAATCAAAATATTTATTTTTATAAAGATAAATTTTATTTAGAAATTATTAATGAAATTAATAGAAAAGATTATTTAGAATTATTAGATAACTCTTATGTTATTTACGATAATCAAATAAATGATATTGTTAATAATGGAATAAAGCTAGCAAATATTAAACTTATGTGATATAATTAATGAATGAAACGAGGTGATATTAAATGAAAATGCCTACAGTAGCACTTGTTGGAAGACCTAATGTTGGTAAAAGCACTATTTTTAATAGAATAGCACATAAAAAAGTTTCTATTATTGAAGATACACCTGGAGTTACAAGAGATAGGATTTATATCGATGTATCATACAACGGCTATAAATTTCATTTAATTGACACTGGAGGAATTGATGTTAGTAATGAATTATTTAATAATGAAATAAAATTACAAGCTTCCATTGCTATTGATGAAGCTGATGTTATTGTTTTTATTGTAGATGGAAAAGAAGAACTAACACAAAATGATTATGTAATTAGAGATATGTTAAAAAAAACTGGAAAAAACATTATAGTAGCAGTTAATAAAATAGATAACAAAAAAGATGAAGACTTTATTTATAATTTTTATGAATTAGGTTTTGATAATATAATTGGTATAAGTGGAGAACATAATATAGGAATTAGTAATTTACTTGATACAATATGTTTATATTTTCCAAAACTTGAAAATGAAAATGTTGAAGAAGATGACAATATCGTAAAATTTGCGATTATTGGTAGACCTAACGTTGGAAAAAGTAGTCTTTTAAATGCTTTATTAAATGAAGAAAAAGCTATTGTTTCTGATACTCCTGGTACTACACGAGATGCTATTGATACTAAATTTACTTACGAAAAAGAACCATATATTGCAATTGATACTGCTGGTATTAGAAAACGTGGTAAAATTTATGAATCAATTGAAAAATACAGTGTTTTAAGAAGTATTAAAGCAATAGAAAGATGTAATGTATGTGTTCTTGTTATAAATGCTATGGAAGGTATCATAGAACACGATAAACATATTGCTAGCTATGCGTTAGAAAACGGCAAACCAATGGTAATAGTTGTTAATAAATGGGATATGGTTCAATCTGAAACTGATATTGCAAGTTTCACTAAAAAGGTTAGAAATGAATTTCAATTTTTATCATATGCTCCGATAGTATTTTTATCTGCTAAAACTAAAAAAAGAATTCATACCTTAATGCCAGAAATTAAAAAAGTATATGAAAATTCAAAAAAAGAAATTAAGACAAGTATTTTAAATGATGTAATTAGAGACGCTGTTTTGTTAAATGCTCCTCCATCATATAAAGGAAAAAGATTAAAAATATATTTTGTATGTCAAAATGGGACATGCCCTCCAACATTTACTTTTAATGTAAATAGTAAAGGATTAGTACATTTTTCATACGAGAGATATTTAGAAAATAAAATAAGAGAGAATTTTGATTTTGAAGGTTCACCAATAGTAATTAAATTTAAAAATAAAGGAGAAAATTAATGTATATAGATAAAAAATTAATTGAATTTTTCAAAAAACATAATTTATATGAAGAAGAGATATTCGATTATATAAGAAATAATTTAACACTAGTTGATTATGATGATGATACCCAAAACATTTTCATTGGTTGTTATTATATGACAGATAAAAAAAACATATTAAAAGGATTTAAATTATATGTTCCACGTATTTATAATGATATAACGATGATAGTAAGTATTCATGAATTTGTACATGCTATAATTTCTTATAAATATTTAGGAAAAAAATATATTGTCGATATAACTTCTGAGGCACTACCTATGTTATATGAAAAAATATACATAAATGAACATCCTTACCCAGCTTTAATAAAATATGGAAATAAATTAGATGAAATGATTAATACTAATAATAATGATAGTTATTCATTTGGATTAAATGTTAGAGATACATTAATTGAAAATTATGATTATAATATTGAAAATTCTAAAAAACTAATAAAAAATTTAAAAAAGAATAGGAAGAAGGTATAATATATGTATAATGAATTAGAAAAGAATTTAGAAAAAGATAAAAATATGCTTGATAATGCTTTTGAGACTACAAAATCAAAACATGGAGAAGAATTTGCTAAAAAAGGATTAATTAATTATTTTGTATATTCTAAAATTTCAGGTATTAGTAGAGATAATAATGCTAGAGAAAATATGACTTTTTTAACAAAAAATAATCCATACATATTAAGTCAAATATTACTTGATTTTGCTATTTCTTCTTTTATGATTAATAGTATGAAACCAGATATAACAGAAAAAGAAGTATTAGCCTATTTTAATGATAAAGATGAGCTTTTAAAATATGATAATGAGACAGTAACCAAAGTAGCGGCACTTGCTTGTACACTTTATCCTGATCAATCATTACTTTTAATAAACAACAATTATTCTATGTATAAATCTTTAGTTGAAACATTTATTAATGAAAGATATATTAATAATAAAAAAAATGAATTAGATAACTCATTAAGAACAAAATTTATATATTTAAAAAATTCTAACAGACCTATGCCTATTAGTAAAGATAGACTTAACTATGCTACAAAAAGAATGACTCAAAATGCCTTAATGTATAATTTTCAAGACTTAAAAGATAATAAAAAATATTTTTATAAAAAAAGCTAACAATAACCTCTTACAATCATATACTATATTGTAGGAGGTTTTAATATGGCTTTTTCTGATAATTTTTTTAAAAAAGTTGAAAAGAAAACCAATGTTGATAAAAATACTATACTTTCTCTAGCAAATAAACTTCAAGGTTCTAATATGAAAGATGAAAAAGTCTTAAGAGAAGTCATTAGTGATATTTCTAAAATGACAGGAAGGGAAGTATCTAAAGAAAAGGAACAAAAAATTATTGATGCAATTATAAATGATAAAGTTCCTAATAATTTAGATAAATTTATCGATGAATAATTTACTTATCGGAATTGTTGGAAATGAGCAAACCATCGATAATAAAAGTTATGAAGCAATAGTAAGAAATAACCTTAAATATTTAAATAATAAATGTAGTTATGTTGGACTTATTGTTTATAATCAATTAGAACATTTTGATACTAATTTATTAGATATATGTGATGGGATTATTTTTCAAGGAGGAACAAATATTTATCCATATCATTTTGAGATATTAGATTATGCTATTAATAATAATATACCTGTATTAGGTATATGCATGGGAATGCAAATAATTGGATTATACGCTAATAGGCAATCCGAAGAAGATTTAATTGAAACAGATAATCATTATAATACTAATCATATGATAAACATTAATAAAGATAGTATTTTATGTAAAATCTTTGGTAACAATTTAAAAGTTAATTCAAGACATCATTATAAAATTGATCATATTGAAGCACCATTTATAATTAGTGCAAAAAGTAATGATGATGTTATTGAAGCAATAGAATTTATTGATAATGATAATTTTATATTAGGTCTTGAATTTCATCCAGAAGATATGGAAAATATGGAAGGATTATATAATTATTTTATAAAATATTGTTTAAAAAGGAAAAATAAAAGGAAACTAAAATTATAGTTAGTTTCTTTTTAGTATTAT
>CANPWS010000009.1 GCA_947584955.1 uncultured Bacilli bacterium
TAATATTTAATGCAGGTAAATAAAAATAATATAATAATAAAGAAAATAATATTGTTATTATTACTCTAATTATAATTAACTTTTTTTTCATTTTTTCCTCCGAATATATTTTTTATTTTATTAATTTTTTTATCTTATTATATAATTCTTGATTTATATCTTCAATACTTCTTATTTTTTCATTACAAGTACAATTTATTATGTCATAATTATATAATTGTGCTAATTCTAAATATGCTTCTTCACCCTTTTTTAAATATTCGATATTAGATTCTGCTTCATCTGGTAATTCTTTTCTGTTTTTCTTTAATATCTCAGCATATTTCCAAGGCATATATAATAATACTGTTTTGTCAGGTCTAGGTAGTTCATTTATTTCATATTCTTTTAATTCTATTTTTTTATACATTTTTAATCTTTCTTCTTTAGAATCAATTAATCCTCCTCTATGTGCCATATTTGAAGTAACATATCTATCTATAAAGACAATATAACCTTCTTCTAATAATTTATTTATTTTTGGTAGATTATATCTTCTATCCGCAGCATAAAGATCAATTGCAACAAGAGGATCTATGTTACCACCACCTTCTTCAAAAAAACTATGATTACTTTTTAATAATTCTTCACACATTGCTGGTTTTCCAAGTAGACATGCTCCTATTATTTTGCCTGTTGGTGTATCATACATTGGAAACGATAATTTACTAACTAAAATATTTTCTTCTTTTAATTTTTCTACTAAAAGGTTTGTCTGAGTTTCTTTTCCAGAACAATCTGTTCCCTCAATTACGATTATTTTTCCTTTCATCTTTTCTCCTTCTTTCTATATTTTTCTAGTAAGTGTTTTTCCTTCTTTAAAATGACAGTCTTCATTACAATCATAATCATAAAATGTACATCTTGCACCATTTGTATATTTTTTTATATCATCTTTAAGATAATGATCTGTTTTTTCTAATTCTTCTTGATATTTTAATAATATTTTTCTTGTTCTTTGCATTATTTCTAACTGAGCATTTGAACAAAGTCTTTCTTTACATTTAAAAATAAAATTATCATATGTACCACTTTCACTAATTTTTATAATTTCACCTTGAGGATTTACTTTTTTTAATGTAATAATATCACTAATCCATTCATCTACTAACAACTTGTCATCTTCGATAATTGGAGGTATATAATATTTTTTTTCTTCTAATATTTCCATTTGATAGTGTAATGTTCTATGTCTTTGAGCCTGTGCATATTGTGCAAATGTTCCTTTATATTTTGTTATATATACATCACCAAAATATTCCACTTTTTTATCTATATTACTATTAAATAGTGATAAACTTCTATTTTTTTCATTTTTCATAAGTCTTTCATCTAATATATTTAATCTCTTAAGTTCTAATATAAAATTTTGCATTGACATAGCTAATTTTCTTTCAAAATCATTTGTATTATCTATATTATTACAATATTTTTTCATCCATGATACTATATAATTAATTTGTCTTAATGTTACTGAATAAATCATTTGTGTTGGCATAAATACAGTTATTAAATATCTAGCATTTTCTTGAGCAAGTTTTTGTATTTTTTTATCATTATATATATGGCCATATTGATTTTTTATTTTAGCTTTAAATATATTTATCCATTTTTCGTACAATATTATTTCATTATTACTAATAATTTTTTGATTAGACATTTTATCTTCATCATCAATATCTTCAGAAACTTCTATCTTGGTATATCTTGCAGATTTTTCACTAGTTGTATATTGATTTTCATTATTTAATACCATCGCTAATATTTTGGGAATATTTTGAATATTTAAATTAAGCATAATATGATCATAGACACTATGATGCCCATTTTCTAATGTCATATTTACTCTTTTTAAAGTCTTTTCTTCTTTTTCATTTTCTAAATGTTTAAATCCCTCTTTATCATAACATACTCCTGCTATTTTTCCAGAAAGTAAAAGAGCATTTTTCATATCAAAAGTTCCATCTTCTTTTCTAAAATAATTTGGTAATATATCAATCTTAATTTCACTCATTTTAATGCCTCCATTTTTTAGATTTCCTTTTTATTAATTATATCATATAATTGTATTTGATTATTATTATTGACATTTTTTTTACATAATTTTATTGTTAAAGTTTTATTGATATGCTATACTTTTATAAAAGGATGTGTTAATTATGTTTAATGATTTTTTAATTTATTTTTTTATGTTCTTTATATATTCATTTTTAGGATGGATTATTGAAAGTACATATGTTGCTTCAATTGAAAAAAAGTTTGTTAATCGTGGTTTTTTAATAGGTCCTTATTTACCAATTTATGGAGTTAGTTCCGTTATCATGATACTATATTTAAGACAATATAAAGATAATGCTATTACTGTATTTATCTTAGCTATGTTTATCTGTACTTTTTTAGAATATATAACAAGTTATATTATGGAAAAACTTTTTAATGCTAGATGGTGGGACTATAGTAAAATGAAATGGAATTTAAATGGTAGAGTTTGCCTTAAAAACAGTCTTTTATTTGGACTACTTGGTATAATTCTTATTTACCTATTAGATCCTATATTAACTAATTTTACAAATAATATAAATAAAACTATTCTTATTATCATATCAATTATTTGTATGGTTATCTTTATAACAGATGTCATTTTTTCATGTAATATCGTCATTAAGCTTAAAAATAATTTTAATGAACTTAAATTTGACGCTACTATGGAAATTAAAAAACTTATTGATCAAAAACTTAAAAAAAGATATTTTCAAAACAGAGTTTATAGAGCTTTTCCTATGATTAAATTTAAAAGAAAAAAATAATTATCCTAAAAAACTAGAAATAATTATTCCTATTATCATAAATATTATTCCTATTACTAACTGAATAATATTAACATATACATAAAATGTTTTAATTATTAAAATAATTATACTTGATAATATTAGACCTAATATTATACTATAGGTCTTTTTTTTATGCTTTTTTAGTAAACATAACATTATTTTTGAAATAAAAAATATACTACTTAATAGTCCTATTGAAAAGGGAACTAAAATATTATAATTTATTATTAATTTATTAATATTACTAATACTTTCAATTATTAAATTATATATACCTAAAATAAGCAATAATGCTGTTGATGATAAACCTGGTACTACTGTTCCTAAAGCTTCAAATATTCCTCCTAAAAAGAAGATAAGATAATCACTTATATTATTTTTTATAATATAATTTGTATTTTTATTAACTAACGATATTACTATTAATATTATTGTTATAATTATTGTATATTTGTAATCTTTTTTTTCTACCTCTTTTACAATTTGTGGTATTCCTCCTATTATAAGTCCTATAAAAAATAGCATTATTATTACATAATAATGATTTAATGCATAATTTATTATATTACTAAAAAGTATTATACCAGTTAATATTCCAATTCCAATATTTAATAAAAATACAATGTTTTTCTTGGGATTTTTAAAAAAATATACTACTGCTTCTATTGCTTTATCATATACTTTTAAAACAATTGAAAGTAATGCGCCACTTACTCCTGGTATTATTTTTCCTATACCAATTATTATTCCTTTTATATATAATATAATAGCATTCATATTATATATTATTATATTTTTTTATTATTTATGAAAAAAATTCTTAAAATGATTTTTAAGAATTTTATTTGTATAATGGAAATTTTTTAGTTATGTTTAATACTTCTTTTTGACACTCTTTTAATAATTTGTCATCATCTTTATTTTTTAAAGCTTTGGCTATTATTTTTCCTATTTCTCTAAATTCTTTTTCTTTTAATCCTCTTGTTGTCATTGCTGGTGATCCTAATCTTATTCCACTAGTTTTAGCAGGTGATTCTGTATCATTTGGTATTACATTTTTATTTACTGTAATATTTATTTTATCTAATACTTCTTCGGCTTCTTTTCCTGTAATACCTAATGATGTTTTTACATCTGCTAAAAGTAAATGATTATCAGTTCCATCTGATATTATTTTTATATTTTCTTCTTTTAAACTTTCACATAAAGCTTTAGCATTTTTTATGACGTTTTCTTGATAAACAGTAAAATCACTTTGCATTGCTTCATAAAAGCATTGTGCTTTTGCAGCTATTATATGCATAAGTGGTCCTCCTTGAATTCCAGGGAAAACAATTTTATTTATTTTTTTTATAATATCCTCATTATTTGTTAAAATTAATCCTCCACGTGGACCACGTAGTGTTTTGTGTGTCGTTGTGGTTACTACATGTGCATAATTTAGTGGTGATGGATGTAAATTAGTTGCTACTAAACCTGCGATATGAGCCATATCTACCATTAAATATGCTCCGACTAAATCGGCTATTTCTCTAAATTTTTTAAAATCAATAATTCTTGAATAAGAACTTGCTCCTGCAATTATCATTTTTGGTTTTTCTTTTAATACTAATTCTCTTAATTTATCATAATCTATTAATCCTGTTTTATAATCAACATCGTAGCTTACTATTTCATAATCTGTACCACTAAAACTTTTCGGATGCCCATGTGTTAAATGTCCACCATGTGATAAATTCATTCCCATAACTTTATCGCCATGATTTAATAATGCTCTATATACTGCCATATTAGCACTACTTCCTGAATGTGGTTGTACATTAGCATATTTGCATTTAAATAATTGACAAGCATATTCAATAGCTTTTTTTTCAAATATGTCAATATATTGACAACCTCCATAATATCTATGATCTGGATATCCTTCGGCATATTTATTTGTTAGTATACTTCCATCTAATTCTAATATAGCTTTACTTACATAATTTTCTGAAGCAATTAATTCAATATTTTCTTCTTGTCTTTTCTTTTCTTTTTCTAAAGCTTCTTGTAATTCTTTATCCATTTTATCACATTCCTTTTCATATTTATTTTATAATACTTTTTTTATTATGTAAATAATTTTTTATTTAAAATATTTTGAATAAAAAATCTTACCTAAAAAATGATAAGATTTTAATTTTACTATTAAACAAGCTTAGCTCCACATTGACTACAGAAGTTACCACCGTCTACTTTTGCTCCACAATTAGGACAAAAATTGAATGATTTTTTTACTTCTGTTTCGTTATTATCTTTTATTTCTTCCGCAGCTTTTTTAAATAAACTTCCTGGTTCTGGCATCTTTTTTTGTTCTTCATTTGAAGATGCTATTTCATTAGTGTTTACTGCTTTCATTACATTAGCTCCTGTACTATTTGCCATATTCATACCCATAAATCCCATCATAGCACCGTTTTCATTAGATGAAGCATTCTTTAAAGCTTCGGCTGTAGCTTCAGCCATTAATCCAGATTGTAAATTACTATCTGAGAAAATTTTAGCATCATCAATTCTAGATACTCTTTTCATAGATTCATCAGTTAAATTAATATCAGCAATAGCTACATCAGATATTTTAATTCCATACTTTGATACCAAATCGTCACTTAAAAGATTATTCATCTGTTCGGATATATCACTTCCATACATGCCAATATCTCCAAAAGGTATCTTATGCATTCGCATAACAGTAGTAATAGCTTGTGTTAATTTTTCAACAAATTTACTTTTAAATTGATTCTCTAAAATATCTGAAAATAATACTCTATCGCTTGCATTAGAACCAACGATATTTGAAATTAAAATGGCAGGATTATCTACTTTAATTGCATATTCTCCAAAAAATGTTACTTCTAACATTCCATATTTATCATCAGTTATCTTCTTAGGCTGAGGAGAGCCAAATTTATTTCCTGTTAAAGAAAGTAAATTAACATAATAAACTTTTTGTCTTTGAGCAGTTTGACCTCCAAAAGTAGTACGACTTCCTATTTTCTTAATTGAATCTATAAGTCCTTTACCAAATCCACCATAAAAAATACTAGGTTCACTACTACTATCGAAAGTGTAAGTTCCTGCTTCTGCTGAAAATTCTAAAATTTTTCCATTTTCAACAATCATCATAGCAGTTGATTCTGGTACCATAATTGTACTTCCATTTGTAATAATATCTTCACTTGGATTTTTATTTCCTTGACCGTGATGTACTTCTCCTTTTGCAACTAAAACATTATTTCCCATTTCAGGGCAAGTTATATATTCCTTAAACTGATCTTTTAAAGTAGATGATGTACTTGAAGTTAGTGCTTTAATTAATCCCATATTTTATTTCCTCCTTTTTAATTATAGCATTTTTTAATAAGTTTCAATTGATGTTAAAATATAATCATAATCTTCTAAATTGTAAACAGAGCCACAATAACTGCAAACACCCGTTGTATTTACACTAATACTTGCTCCACAGCCTGGGCATTTTCTAACTAAACCTTTTTCTTTTGTATTTAAATTTTTTTCAAAAGTTAAAATATTTTCTCGTTCAACTCTTTTGGTATTATCTCCAGATACAAATTTACCAGTATCTTTATTGATTAAATAATCCATATATCTTGATATTAATTTTACTTTTACTACTTCTTTATTATCTAAAATATTTCTACTTATAATAATTGTATCTTTGACATTTAATTCATCGTAAATTTGTCTTAAGTTTTTAGAAGATAAATTTTTTATTACCTCTGAAAATTTATTATAAACTTCATCATTTATGAAATGATTTACTTCTTCTAAATTTTCTTTCATAATGGCAGTATATAATTTTACAAACACATTGTTTACTTTTGTTATAAACAGCTCTGTATTAAACTCTGACATTATCTTCACTCCATTCTTTGCCCAACTGTTTTCTTTTTACTAAGTACATAAGTACTAGAATCTTTTACTAATATACTATCACAATATGGACAAGTAGCCGAAGCATTAATGTCTACAGGTGCTCCACAGTTAGGACATTTTTCTATAGTTTTATGATCTACACTTGATTTTATAAATGAAAGTTCATATTCAATTATTGCTTTTTTCTTATCCGTTCCTCTTACAACATTTTTAGTATTTTGTTCTATTACATAATCATAACACTTAACTTTTAAATAAACAGATAAATTAATTACATTGTTTTCATTAGTAATTCCAATTATTTTTATATCTTCTAATTCTATTTCGCTCATAATATTTTGTTGCATTTTTAATTTTAAAGTTTCTAGTTGCGACAAATACATATTATATAATTCATCTGTTGTTAAATTTCTTATTGTATCAGTGTCAAAATTACTCCATGCATACTGAATATCACGATAAATTTTGAATGCTTTAGCTTTGAAATCAGCTATATTTAAATCAGGATCAACGCTTTTAATTGTATCTATAAATACTTCATTATAATTGTTTTCGTTGATATTATTCTTGTTATTAACTTTAGAATTAGCTTTTCTACTCTTTAAACAAATATAAACAATAATTACAATTACAATAAAAATAGTTATAACATCAACAATAGTAATACTACTTCCACTATAATTACTATTAGAAACACTGTCGTAATTAGATGATTGACTCCAATCACTACCAGTGTCCCAACTGCTTCCAGAATCATAATCCCAACTACTTCCAGAATCATAATCATAATCCCATCCTGAATCAGCTTTAATAGGCAATAACATTACGCTAAAACCTAAAATCAAAATTATTAGAATTGTTATTTTATTCATTTTTTTCATATTATCACCACTTTATTACTTTAAATTTTTATTTACAAAATATAATTTTTATTTAGTAATTATTTTAAATCGTGGTCCATTATATTTATTATTCTGTTCTTAATGCTTCAACTGGATCTTTTTTACTTGCTACTCTACTTGGAATAAGTCCTGCTATTAAAGTTAAAGAAATACTTATTATAATAAGGATTAATCCTCCTAATAATGGTAATGATGCTACTCCTACTCCTACTAAATGTTTAATCAATATATTTATAAATACATTTAATATAATAGTAATTAATATTCCAAGTGTTCCTGAAACTAATCCTATTATCATAGTTTCAGCATTAAATACTCTTGATACATCTTTCTTACTAGCACCAATTGCTCTTAATATTCCTATTTCTTTAGTTCTTTCTAATACTGAAATATATGTTATTATTCCAATCATTATTGATGATACTACTAATGAAATAGCTACAAAGGCAATAAGTACATAACTAACAACATTAACAACTGATGTAACAGAACTCATCATAAGTCCAACAATATCAGTATAATTAATTACTTTATCTAATTCGTTATTATCTGTTCTTTCTTTATTATATTTTTCTATGATATTTTCTATTTCTTCTTTTGAATCAAAATCTTTTGGATATATATTAATACTACTAGGATATTCTTTGTCTACTATTCCTAATGTACTTAAATTTCCTTCATATGTTGAATTTTGCATATTCTTCATTAAACTTAATAATTCTTCTTGAGATAAAGTTGAAATATAGTACTTTTGTTCATCTGTTAAATTACTTATATCAAAATTATTATTAAATTCTAATCCTGTTAAAATATTGATGTTAGAGTTTGCAAGTTGTGATTTTGCAATTTCTGTCTCCAAAGTTTTTTCAATTGCATGATCTGTTAAACTCTTTAAGTATCCTATACTTCCATAACTATTTCCAGATATTCTTTCTTCATTTGGTTTAATTATTCCTACTATTTTTATTTCTTCTGCATTATCTACTTTATTTTTTAAGAAATCTTTATCATCTCTCTTGTCAACCCATATATTATTTTTTCTTCTCCACTTTCTATAAGTGATTTTACATATTCTTCATCTTCACTTTTATCTATATATACATTACCAGATTTTTGATAATATGATGTTGATAATACTAATTTAAATTTTAAATTAAGCATATCACTGTATTCGTATGTTATATCTTTATTTTCATTCATAAATTTTGTTTCTTGACCTGTAAGTATTTTACTTATTGCTTCTTTTAAGCTTGAAGTATCTCCTACTCCAAGTGAATATAAAGTATAATCACTTATTTCATTGTTATCATCTAAAATTAAGACTACTTCATTATATTCTTTAGGCCATTTTCCTGATAATAATGTATATTGTTCTTTTAATAATTTTTCATTATCTAAAAGTTGTTCAAATACTTCAGTTTGTGCATAGCTAGCAGAATCTCCCATGCTACTAGATAATTCACTCATTCCCATGAATTCTTCCATTCCTAATGATTTGAATATTTCGTTTGGTGAAGATTTTACAATACCATTTGAATAGTCAGCATTATATATATTTAAAGTTATATTATAACCATATTGTATTGCATTAGTATAATCAGTTATTTTATTTTTTTCTATATATTTTTTAAATTCATGTAAATCATTTGTTTTAATTTCATTTGACATTGTTTCTATAACATTATTCATAATATTATTTATATAAACTTTATCAAATGGATGCTCTTTATTTTCATTCATTCCCATCATCGATACCATCATGCTAGACATATCGACATTTTGTTTATATATTGAGATAGGATAGGTACTTAATGTATCTTCCTCTATTGAATCTATATAGTTTTGAACTCCTGATGAAAGGGATAATATTAAGGCTATTCCAATTATTCCTATACTTCCTGCAAATGCAGTTAAAAAAGTTCTTCCTTTTTTTGTCATTAAGTTATTTAAACTTAATGATAAGGCAGTTTTAATTGACATTGATTTTTTACCTTTAGTAGTAAATGTTTTTTCTTTCTTTTCTTCATGAGTATATGGTTTAGAATCAGAAACAATATTTCCATCTAATAATTTTATTATTCTTGATGAATATTTTTCAGCCAATTCAGGATTATGAGTAACCATTATAATTAATTTATCTTTAGATATAGATTTTAATATTTCCATTATTTGTACGCTTGTTTTTGAATCTAAGGCTCCAGTTGGTTCATCTGCAAGTATTATATCAGGATCGTTTACTAATGCTCTAGCTATTGCTACTCTTTGCATTTGACCACCAGATAACTGATTTGGTTTTTTATGTATCTGATCTTTTAATCCAACTTCTTCTAAAACTTTTTTTGCTCTTTTCTTTCTCTCTGCTGCCCCTATTCCAGATAAGGTAAGAGCTAATTCGACATTAGCAAGTACTGTTTGATGAGTTATTAAATTATAGTTTTGAAACACGAACCCTACATTGTGATTTCTATAAATATCCCAATCACTATCTTTATATTGTTTGGTACTTTTACCATTTATAATTAAATCTCCTTTAGTATAATCATCTAATCCTCCAATTATATTAAGTAATGTTGTCTTACCACATCCAGAAGGTCCTAGTATTGATACAAATTCACTTTCCCTAAAATCTATACTAATTCCCTTTAATGCACTGACTTTAGTATCAGATGAAATATAATCTTTCTTTATATTTTTTAACTCTAACATGTTTTCCTCCTCCTATTATGATATGCTCTTATCTATAGTTTATTGCTATTTATCTTTTTCTATTTTTAAATATTTTGATGTAAAATGTGTAAAAATTATTAAATAACTTATACTTACTAAGTATCCTCCTATAACATCGGATGCATAATGTACTCCAAGATATATTCGGCTTATTCCAATCATTACTATTAGTATTATTAAAAACATATTTATGATGATTTTTGTACTTTTTTTATACGAACTTTTACTTATTAAATAAATTATAAATCCATAAAAAATACATGCTACCATTGAATGACCACTTGGAAAGCTATAACCTTTTTCAGTAATTATCATTATATCTATTGGTCTTTCTCTTTTAAATATTATTTTTAATATACTATTTAAAAATACATCATTTGCTAAATTTAAAAGTATAAAGTATCTCAGTTGTTTTAATTTCTTTAAAAATAACACTACTACACAGATTATTATAATAAATTTAACACCTGCTAAGGCAGTTATCATTTTAAATATTCTAGTTACTTTATCTGATTTTAGCTTTATGATTAAATTATATATTTTTGTATCTATGATATTATCATTTATTTTTATTAAATAAAGAGCTATTATTAGAAATAATATAATACATATAGTTGATATAATCCATTTCATTTTTTCATATTTACGTTTTTCTTTGCTCATTTTATCACACTTTCTAATATATAAATAATCATTGTTTTAATTATACTACGTTTTTATATTATTTTAAAGTATTTCACATAATTTCCCTTAAATTTATATTTATTTTAATTTTATAAAAAGTAAGCTTTGTTTTAAGTTTACTTTATTTAATTATTTCATATATTAAAGTTGGTTTTTGAACCATTTCATCAGATATTTCAAAACAATTTATATTTGCTTCTTCTAATTTTTTATTTGAATATATTGTATATATAACTTCTCCAACATTTACATAATCATTAATATTTTTATTAACAATTATTCCTGATGAATAATCTATTTTATCTTCTTTATTTATTCTGCCAGATCCTACTAATGATGCTAATTTACCTAATTTTAATGCATCTAATTTAGTTAAATATCCTTCTTTATTAGATTTTATTTCACACTTATATTTACTTTTAGGTATTTGTTCAAGATTTCCATGTTGATAATTTATAAATTCAACAAATTTTTGATATGCTTTTCCATTTTCAATATTTTCGTATACTTTTGTTTTGGCTTCTTCATAGGTTATCCCAAGTCCTAAACTTACCATATAGCTTGATATTTCTACACATAATTCATATAATGTTCCTTTTTTCTTATTTTGTAATATTTCTTGTGCTTCTTCTACTTCTAAAGCATTTCCTATATTATTTCCAAGAGGAGTATCCATATTAGTAACTAGGCATACTACTTCTATACCATTTTCTTTTCCTATAGATACCATTAATTTTGCCAGTCTTCTAGCATCTGTTATATTTTTTATTAAAGCTCCTGTTCCTAATTTTAAATCAATTACTAATTTTTTTGAACCACAGGCAATTTTTTTACTCATTATTGAACTTGCTATTAATGGTACAGATTCTACTGTTGCGGTTACATCTCTTAGTGCATATATTTTTTTATCTGCTATTACTAAATTATCTGTTTGACTAACTATTGATAATCCAATATTTTTTATTTCTTCTAAAAATTCATCTGTGGATAAATTTACGTTAAATCCTGGTATTGATTCTAATTTATCGATTGTTCCTCCAGTATATCCTAATCCTCTTCCACTCATTTTTGCTACATGTACTTGGCATGATGCTACTATAGGTGCTACTATTAATGTTGTTTTATCTCCAACTCCACCAGTTGAATGTTTATCAACAACATTAGGTATTTCTGATAAATTTATAACATTTCCACTATTTAACATATGTTTTGTTAAACTATAAACTTCTTTATCTGTCATGTCATTTATTGTTATTGCCATAAGTAAAGCACTCATTTGATAATCTTTTATTTCACCATTTACAAATGATTCTACTACATATTTTATTTCTTCATCTGTTAATTCATATTTTTCTCTTTTTTTATTTATTATATCAATTACATTCATATTAATTATTCCCCTTTTTCAATATATTTTGAATGAAATAAATCTTTTTCATTATCCTCTTCTTCATATATTTCTTCTATTTTTGGTAATTCTTCTTTACTAGAAAGTCCAAAATAATCTAAAAATTCATCTGTTGTTTTATATAAAGTTGGTTTACCAGGTAATGTACTTTTTCCACATTCTTTTATTAATCCTTTTGCTAATAATCTTTTTACTAAGTATGCTGAATCTATTCCTCTTAAATTATCTACTTCTATTCTTGTAATTGGTTCATTATATGCTATAATTGCTAACACTTCTAAAGCTGGATTGGATAATATTTCACTTTTTGATTCTGTTAATAATTTTTTATAATATTCTTTATGTTCTTCTTTTGTTGTTAATTTAAATGTATTTCCTAAAAAATTTATTCTTAATCCTCTATCTTCATTTTCATAATTTTTTTTTAATTTATATATTAGTTCTTTAGCTATATTTTCATCTACTTCAAGTATTTCACAAACTTGTTCTAATGTTAATCCTAAATCTCCTTGTACATATAATAATCCTTCAAGTACTGCTAGCATGTTATTACCTCATTTCTAGATAAATATTATCAAAATTTTTATCTTGATTTATATAAATTGTCTTTTCTTTAGCCATCTCTAATATTGATATGAATGTTACTGCTATATAGTTTTTGTTTACTATGTCAAATAACTCTGTAAATTCAACTTTACCTTTTTCTGATAATATTTTTTTGATACTTTCTTTTCTTTCTCTTACATTGTATTCTTTATTGGTGATTTTTGTTTTTAATGGTTTTTCAAAATTTTTTCTTTCTAAAAAGCTTTGAAATGCTAAAACTAATTTTTCTATACTTTCTTCTTCATTATAAATATTCGATTCCTCTATATAGTTTTCAATATTTTCTGGAGATTTTATATATATTTTGTTTCTTTCTGTTTCTAAATCTTTTAATTTTAATGATGCTTCTTTATATTTTTTGTACATTTCTAATTTACTAATTAATTTTTCACGGCTTACTTCCTCTTCATCTGATTCTTCTTTATCTTCTTCATTTTCACTTTTAGGAAGTAATGACTTTGATTTTATCTCCATAAGTTCTGCAGCCATAACTAAATATGAAGATGCTATATTTATATTTAATTCTTCCATTTTATTTATATAGTCTAAATAGCTTTTGGTTATTTCATCGATTGATATTTCATAAATATCTATATTTGATTGTTTTATTAAATGAAGTAATAAATCTAAAGGGCCTTCAAATTCATCTATTTTGATGTTATAGTCCATATTTATTCCCTAATTTTAAGCCAAAAAGCTCCAAATTCTGTTTTTATTCCTATATTTGGTCTATCATAGTAGTATACTTTATATCCTATGCCTACACATTCTGATACACTTCCATCATCATATTCATGAATTTTATTTTCTATACAATATTTAGCATCCTTTCCATCTTTTATTCTGAAATATTCTGAGATGAATACATACCCCCATCCTAATAATATTACTGGAATTACTAATCCTAGTACTTTCTTTATCATTTTCTATCACCATTATAATTGTATCACAAAAAATAAAGCATCTCAATAGATACTTTATTTTTCTTCTTTTATTTCTTTTTTACTAGTTGTTTTTGTTTCTTCTTTTACTTCTTCTTTAACCTGTTCTTCGTCTTTTTTATTTTCTGTCTTAGCTTTGATTGTTACTTTTTTTGGTTTATATTCTTTTCCTTCTAATGCATTTTTTGCTATTTCTACTAATTCAGAAAATGCTTTTGGATCATTAATAGCTATTTCACTTAACATTTTTCTATTAATTTCAATTTTAGCAAGAGATAATCCATTTATGAATTTTGAATAACTAATTTCATTTTCTCTACATGCTGCATTAATTCTTGTAATCCATAATTTTCTGAAATTTCTTTTATTTTGTCTTCTATCTCTGTATGCGTATTGTCCTGAATGCATTACTTGTTCGTGTGCTGTTTTATATAATCTATGTTTACTTCCAAAATAACCCTTGGCTTCTTTTAATACTTTTTTTCTTCTAGCACGTGCTATTGTGCCACCTTTTACTCTTGTCATTTACATCGTCTCCTATCCTAATATTGATTTAATTCTGTTATAATCAGATTTGTTTAGTACATTTCCTTTTCTTTTTTGTCTACTTCTTTTTGCACTATTTTTTCCTGTATTATGATTAATTCCTTGTCTTGTTATTTTTATTGATCCACTTTGTCTTACTTTAAAAACTTTGCTTGATCCTTTGTGTGTTTTCATTTTATTTTTCTTAACTTTTGTCATTTTATATTTCCTCCTTCTATTTTTTAGGTGTTAGTTGCATAAACATACTTCTGCCTTCCATTTTTGGCTTAATTTCTACTTCTGCAACATCCAATAATGCTTCTTCAAATTTAACCAATACTTCTTTTGCAAGTTCAGGATGAGCTATTTGACGTCCTTTGAATCTGATGCTAGCTTTAATTTTTGAACCTTTTTCAAGATTTTTTCTAGCATTTTTTACTCTTGTATCAAAATCATGTTTGTCAATGGTAACGGATAATCTAAATTCTTTAATATCTACTGTTGCTTCTCTTTGTTTTTTCTGTGTCTCTTTTATTTTTTTCTTTTTTTCATATTTGAATTTATTATAATCCATTATTTTACAAACTGGTGGATTAGCACTTTCATTCATAAGTACTAGGTCAAATCCCGCATACCCTGCAAGTGTAAGTGCATCTTGTCTACTTTTGACACCTAGTTGTTCACCGTTTGGTCCAATAACCATCATTTCCCTACATTTTATTTGGTCATTTATAGGGTTTTCCCTAACATTAGCGATAAAAAACACCTCCATTAAAATATAAAAATGAATACAAAAGAAACTTGTATTCATCTAAAAGCTACAAATATTACTATATTATTATATATTATATTAAAATTATGGCTTTTAACCTATTACCAGTGGTAATCAGGTGAGATAAATACATCTTCTTTCCGTTTCGTTTAAGATTATATAATAAATATATGCTTTTGTCAATTAAAAATATAAATTTTTGTTATTTTTTATATATAATAGATATAATTATCTTTTCTAGGTTTTACTTCCACTTCTTCTAATGGATACCCTAATATAACATTTCCTATTCCTTCATAGTTTCCATTTATGTTTAATTCTTTTAATATTTCTTTTCCTGTTTCTGTTTCAAATTCTTCTTTTGCTCTGTGTATCCAACAGCTTCCTATTCCATATGATTGTGCTGCTAACATAATGTTTTGCATTACTACGCTTCCATCATATATGTATGTAGGCACATCTTTATTTGCTAAAACAACGATTACTACTGGTGCGCCATAAAAAGGATCTGTATCTCTTTTCATTATTTCAGCATTTATTTTTGATAATTTATCTCTTGTTTCTTTTTTTGTTATAGCAATAATTATTGGAGATTGTTTATTCATTCCTGATGGTGCATAACTTGCGGCTTCTAATATATCTTTTAATATTTC
>CANPWS010000010.1 GCA_947584955.1 uncultured Bacilli bacterium
ATCCTATATAATATTTTTAAATAAGTTTTATCATTTAGCAACCTGAATGGTTTTCTAGTTATAATAAAAATCTTTAATTTAGAAGAATCACTTAAAATCCTTTTTATCTTTGAAATTTTTGTTTCAGATTTTATTTTTTCTTGTTCTTTATAAGCCCCCCCCCCCGTGTTAACTTATTGTTAACTTTATCATTTTGCATTTTTTACACCTCCTTATTAAAAAATTATTCATTTTTAGAAATATCACTCATTTTTATACCATTCTATAAACTTTTTTATACCTTCTTCAAAGGTAGTACTTGGTTTATATCCTAGTAATTCTTTCGCTTTACTAATATCTGCATAGGTTCTATCAACATCTCCTGGTTGCATTCCCATTTGTTTAATCCTTGGTTCAACTCCTAGAGTATTGCCAATTATATTTATCATTTCTTTTAAACTAATTGGATTATTGCTACCAAGGTTTATTATCTCATAAACATTTTCATGAGTCAATACATAGTCACTTGATTTACAAATACCATCTACTATATCATCTACATAAGTATAATCTCTTGACGTTGTTCCATCTCCAAACATAGGAATTTTTTCATTATTTAACATTAATCTAGTAAACTTGTTAATAGCTAAATCTGGTCTTTGCTTTGGTCCATATACTGTAAAGAATCTTAGTATAATAATATTCATATTATTTAATTTATGATAAACATGAGCCATTACTTCATTTGCTTTTTTAGTTGCAGCATATGGACTAATAGCAAAGTCTACTATCATATCTTCTCTAAATGGAACTTCTTTCGTATTTCCGTAAACACTACTAGATGATGCCATAACTAAATTCTTCACTCCATGAAGTTTTGCTTCTTCTAAAATATTTCCTGTTCCTATTACATTTACATATTGATATAAAAGTGGATCTTCAATTGAAGTTCTAACTCCAGCCATTGCTGCAATATGCATAACAACTTCAACCTTATTTTCATCAAAGACTTTCCTTACATCTTCCCTATTCCTTATATCTCCTCGATATAGTTTGTAATTAGGATTATCTAAAAATGGTTTAACATTTTCCTCCTTTAATTTAGGATCATAGAAATTACAAAAATTATCTATTGTAACTACTTTATTTCCTTCTCTCAATAACCTTTCAGTTAATGTGGAACCTATAAATCCTGCTCCACCTGTTATAAAATACGTTTTCATTTACTACCTTCTTTCATATTTCCAAAAATATATTTCTTTCTATCTTTTAATTTAGTCTTCTTCATTAAACTAGTCCATCTTAATATTTCGTCAGTTAAGTCACCAAATACAGGAACTCCATGACATAATTGTGGAGCCCAAATACCTCCACCATTAACATTTATTTCTATTAAGACTATATCTCCTTCAGAATCTAAAGTTAAATCCCAATTTAGGACTCCAACATTAGGTAACTGTTTATGCATACTAATACATTTCTTTAATACATTAGGAAACAATTCAATTTTTTTGTCTTTAAATACATAATTAGTATTAGGATGTTCATAAAATTCATCTTTGAATTCTGTAATTGCCTTTTCGTGTAATGTACCATCATCATCAATTGCTATAAATATTCCACCAGCATGAGCATTATCTAAAAATGAACCATTTCTACCAATTCGCATCATACATGGTACATGTAAAATTTTATTTTTCCATCTATAAGTTATTATCCTAAAAGTATTAACACTATCTGGATATATTTCAGCAAGAGATTCATGACACTTAATTCTTTCTTGAATTATAAAATTGGTTCCTAAAGTATCAATTAAATCTTCAATTTTTAAATTATAATTCTTCTCTATACCTTTCTCAAAATTTAATAATTTACAACCAACACCACTACAAGTGTCAACTGATACTTTATAAAATTTTTCTCCAATATCATATAATTTTTTTATAACTTCAGATTTATCAATAACATTATTATCAGAATCCATATAAGTACCACTTTGACAAGAAATTATTTTTTTAGGCATTTTAACATTTAAATAATCTTGAATTGTATATAAATTATTTTTATCCTCTAAAAAATCATTCATACTTTTATCAAAATTCATAAATCTTTCAAATTCTGGAATATATAATAATTCTGGAAAATATCTAACATCAAAATGTCCACTAAAAGCATAATTATGCATATGCCATATGTATGGGATTTTTTTTTCATAATTTTTTAAATAATATTCATCAATTGCTTTTTTTTGTTTTTTTGTTAACTCGCAACTATTGCAAATTTTAACTCTTCTAAAATCTTTAAATTTTTTTATTTCGTTTACTTTGGAGTATGATATAATACACTTATCAATCATATTTTTTATAAATTCTTTCATTCTAACCTCTCATTTCTTTCACTTAATTTAATACAAACAAAATTATGAAAATAATATTTTCTACTTAACTCCCCACTTTTAACTAATAAGTTAATTAACAAACATAGATCACTTTTTTTTAACTTTTTTCTTATTTCTTTTTATATATTTAGATATTATTTGTTTATTAAAAATAAGATCTTTATTTAAATAAATTGAAAATAAAATTGTTAAAACTAAAATTATAATTTTTATTAACTTATTAAAAAAATAGTAAGAGAATAACACAATAACTACTGAAATCAATGTGAGAAAAAAGTTTGATTTTTGTATCCTTAAATTGCTTGTTTTTACAATTATACAATAACGAATTATAAACATTACTAAAAATCCTAATATAGTTGATAAAGCCGCAGCATATATTCCAATTTTTCGAACTAAAAGTAAATCAACAATAATATTTATAATTCCAGCTAAAGTTGAAGTATATGCTATTATTTTAGTGTTTTTTTTAGCAACAAATATACCAGATGTTATACCAATCATTACGTTTATTAAGCAAGAAACCATATAAAGTGGTATATAATTATAAGAATCATAATAAGAAGAATTGATAAATATATTAAATACAAAAGGCATTACTGCAATTATAAGCAAATCTAAAGATAAAAATATTCTATAAAGCCGATTTATTAATTCATTTATAAATATCTGTCCTTCTTCATCATTTATATTTGAAATAACTGAATCTGTAAGTGATGTATTAAAGATATTGTACACTTCAGTAAATGCATTTGAAAATTTCATAGAAACAGATAAAATTCCAGTAGAAGATATTCCCATAATATTAGAAATTATAATTTTGTCAGAAGATTTTATAGCTTGCCAAGACAATTCATTTGGAATAAGTGGTAAAGAATAAGATAGTAATTCCTTACTTTTAGATTTATTAAAATATTTGAAATTAATATATTGGATTATTTTCTTTTTAATTAACAAATAAACTCCGGAAATTAAATAACTTATAAAAGATGATAATAATAACCCCGTAATTGACATTTTAAAAACTATTAAAAAAATTATATTAAGAATAATAGTTAAAAAGGAAGATAAAAAACTAGCCTTTGCATATGTTTTATAATCACCCATACCTCTTGTAATTTGAAGCATTGTAGAAAAAAATATAGAAGAAATTACATTCAATAGTAAAAATATTTTAGCTTCTATGGTAATAAAAAATTGAGCGAATATATAAATTATTGTATAAAAAACTATCTGAACAATTGAAATGCAAAAAATATTAGTAATAATTTTAGTTTGCTCATTTTTATTTCCACGCTTTTCTGTTAAAAATCTAAAAATTGCATTTTCAATTTGCATATTTACTAATACTACTAAAATAGTTACATATGTAGATATTAAATCTACTACACCATATTCAGAAGTTGATAAAATAGAAGTGTACAATGGCAAAAGTAAAAATTGAATTAATCTTGTTGAAATTTTACCTATAAATAAAGTAATTGTATTATTAACAAAATTTTTATTCTTTGATTGCATATTATTACCTACTTTCATTCAATTTAGTTTTAATTTTGTCTTTCATTTTTTTAGGAAATAGTTGCAATAATTTTACTTTAATAAAATTAGGTATAAATAAAATTTTATACTTAATTAACTCATTTCTTAAACTCTTATTAACAGATATATCAAAATTAGATGTCTTTATATAATTTTCTTCAAAAATGCCTCTTTTAATATTTTTTACTGATGGTGAATGTAACTGCTTATTATATTTAATAGCCTGCGATACTTCGGGCTGCTCATATAAAGTTATTTTATTTTTTTCTTTTAAATAATTTAAAATTTTTTGTCCTTTTTCACTATTTGCAAGAACTAAATTTACTTGTTCACAATCTTTTGATTCTAATAATCGTTTATCATTAATTTTGGAAGTATCTGCTAATGTGATATCCGTAATCCTTCCTTCATTTGCATAACGACAATGATAACAATTTTCTCTTAATATTAAATTATTCATATATCCTCGAAAATAACAATCTGTTTGATTTGGATCTTTTCTATAAAACAAATTATTACATTCATCATATAATGAAAAATAATACTTAGATTTAGGGTTTCTAAAAGTTATTTTTTTGACTTTTTTCTTATATTTCTTTTCAATTTTTTCAATATGTTGACTTAAATAATCAAAAGGAACAACTCCATGACAAACAATATCTATCAATACTAAATTATCATTTTTTTTCATTTTATCAAATTTCATTTTTACTGCTGCACATTGGCATGGAACACCAATAAAAAGAACCTTTTTATCCTCTTTTATATCTTGATTTAAATCATTCAAACAATCGCTTAAATCAGCCTGTACATATTTTGATCCACAAACAAAATTAATGTCATCATAACTTTTTACTTTTATATATTTTAATCCCTCATGAACATTTTTAGAAAAAGCAACACCATATGCTGAATAATTATTTTCTAAGGCATATTTATACAATTCTTGGGCAATTCCACCACTTGCACCTTGATTTCTAATTTTAATCGAATTACTCCATCCTGCATAAGCTTTATCAGGAAAGTTAAAATTAAACCTTTGATTAGATGGACAATTTTTTTTGCAAATATGACAAGATATACATTTACTTTTATCTATTATTGGATAATATACACCTAATTCATTTTTTTGGAATGATATACACTTTTTAGGACAAAGATTAGCACAAAGTCCACAACCAGTGCAATTTTTTTTATCACAAATATCAAACATTTTTATCACCATCATTTAACATTTGCTTTAAAATTTCTAAACTTTTGCTTCTAAAGTTATCAAGATTTTTATTAATTTTATTCCAATCAATTTGAGGAGAATAATTATTAATATCAATTTTTTTACCATCTTGCTCTTTTATTTCTAAAATTTCAGAAAGTGAAATCATCCTTGATTTTCTAGCCCAATTATAAAACAAAAATGGTTTATTAAAATAAATACTAAATAACAATCCATGATAAGATGCTACAAATACATGTTCAGCATAAAAAATTAAATTTAAAAATTCATTTATTTTCGTTGGATGAATTGATTTAACTCCCTTTTTCTTTTTCCCGTAATTAATAAAATAAACTTCAAAATTATTCTTTTTAGCATAATTAATAGCATCATTAATGCATTTATTTTCTTCATCATTAAAATAAACCAAAACATATTTTTTCTTTATAATTCTTTTATTTATAAATTTTTCCCATTCTTTAGCAGTTAATAGCATTGTTGGGTCGCACACTACATCAACTTTTCCATCATATAATTCTTTTATCCACTCTTTAGCTTGTTTTTCTCTCACAGTTATTCTTTCAAAGCCACTTAATAATAATCTTATTTTACTTTTCTGTTTTTCATCAAAAGAATCGCCAATGGAAGGTGCATAAGCTTTTTTCTTTTTATTATCAGTAACAAAATCCAAAAAATATGAATAATCTTCTGTAGCGTTAGGATTCCAAACAAGATCACTACCTATTAAAAATTGATAATAAATTGCATTGGTTTCATCTATATTTGATTTATCATAAGTTTTTTCACTTACTTTTGCATATTCATTAAAAAATTTAAATATATTTTTATGTTTTTTTAAGTAATATTTTCCAAATAATAAATAAACTGCTAAACTTTTTATACTTTTGCAATAACGTAATTGTGGCAATTCTTTTTTTCTTATTTTTGGACAAATATAGTTTATTATTTCACACTCATATTTTAAATCATTAACAGTTTTCCATAAAGCATATGTCTGTAAAGCACTTCCAAAATTAGTTGTATCTTGAAAAGTTAAAATTCCTATTTTTTTATTCATAACTCCTCCTTAATAGCATCGAATTCTTTATAAAATTTCTTCCCACTTTTTAATAATTTTATCGATTTCGTATTTTTTAGAATTAATAATTGATTGCTTAGATAATTTCTGCATTAAGCTTTCATCACTTACCAAATTTAGCATTGCTTTTGCATATTCCTCAATATTATTATTTTTAATTAGTAAAGAACATTTATTAAACTGTTCAATACAACATGGTAAATCATATGTGATAATTGGAAGTCCAAATTCACAAGCTTCAATCAAAATCATAGGTAATCCCTCATAATAAGAAGAAAGTAAATAGATAGATGCATTCAAATAAAATTTTTCAATTTGATTGGTTTTCGGATATAAAAATATTCTATCTTCCAATTTTAAATTTTTAATTTTATCTTCTAAGATTTTTTTTTCTGGTCCCTCACCAATTATCATTAACTTCCAATCACTATTAGTTTTAGAAAATATTTTAAAAGAAGAAATCAAGCGTTCAAATCCTTTTTCTGAAGCAAATCTTCCAACCGCAATAAAATTTTTAGATGATAAATCAGATTTTTCTTTACTATAAAAGCTTTTTGGATTATATATGCAAATAGCATCATAATTAAATTTTTTCTTTATCCACTTTTTATCATCTTCTGTCAAAACAATATAATTATCCAACTTTGAAATAGATTCTTTAATTAAATCTAATTGATAAGTATAATCACTACTTTTTTCAATAAAATATGAATAACAACTACTATGTTGCCAACCTATTATCTTAGATGAAATTTTTTCTTTAAAAACTCCTAGCCAAAAAGAATAATATCCACCAACTCCAATAGTCACATCAATATTATTTTTATTAATATAATTTATAATTTTTTTGTTATAAAAAAATTTCTTTTTATAATAGCAAAAAGACATTAATCCTTTCTTTTTTTGAATAAATTTAAATTTTTTGGCTATTTTTTTTATTAATACGGTCCAAAAAAAGAAATATTGTTCAAATTTATATATTGGAATATATTTAATTTTTGCTTTCTTATCTAATTTATATAAATCATAATCAACTTTAAATCTATTATCAGTACAAATAAGATGTACATCATAATCTAAATCTATTAACTTATTAATAATTAAAGTTGTACACCTTTGAATACCTCCAAGATTAAATAAAGAAGAGGTCAAAAAGCAAACTTTTTTTTTCATATTACACCTCAAATAACATAAAATATTATAACATAAAGATGATATTAAGTTCAACAAAAATCCTAAAAAACAAAATAATATTATTATAACTTTATTTGCAAATTTTAATCTCTACTATACAAATCTCTTGTATATACTTTATCTCTTATATCTTCAAGATTAAAATCTATTCTATTAGCAACTATAACATCACTTATTTCCTTAAACTTATCTATATCATTTACAACTTTACAATATGCAAATTCATCTTTATCAAGTGTTGGTTCATATATAACTATTTCAACTTTATGCTCTTTTAAGTTTTCTATTATAGTTTGAATAGCACTTGCTCTAAAGTTATCAGAATTTGTTTTCATAGTTAATCTATATATTCCTACTACTTTAGGATTTCTCTTCATAATCATATCTGTAATATGTTGTTTTCTAGTATTATTAGATTCTACTATTGCCCAAATAAGATTTTGAGGAATATTATCATAGTTAGCAAGCAATTGTTTAGTATCTTTAGGTAAACAATATCCACCATATCCAAACGATGGATTATTATAATGATCTCCTATTCTTGGATCTAAACATACCCCATCGATTATATCTTTCGTATTTAATCCTTTAATTTCAGCATAAGTATCTAATTCATTAAAATAAGATACTCGAAGTGCTAAATAAGTATTTGCAAAAAGTTTAACAGCTTCGGCTTCAGTGGAATTCATGAATCTAACTTCAATATCTGATTTTAAAGCACTATCTTTCAATAAATCTGCAAAAACTTTAGCTCTATCACTTTTTTCTCCAACAATTATTCTAGACGGATATAGATTATCATATAAAGCATGACCTTCTCTTAAAAATTCAGGTGAAAACATAATATTATCTATATTATATTTTTTCTTTACATTTTCAATAAACCCAACAGGTATTGTTGATTTTATAACCATAGTTGCATTAATTTCCATATCTTTTACTTTCTTAATAATATCCTCAACACTTGATGTATCAAAGAAATTTTTTTCATCATCATAATTAGTTGGTGTACTAATTATAATAAAATCTGCACCATTAAAAGCATCTTTATAATCTAAAGTTGCTCTTAAATTAAGATTCTTATCTTTAAAATACCTTTCGATATATTCATCTTTAATAGGTGAAATTCTCTTATTAATCATTTCTACTTTTTCAGGAACTATATCAAGTGCAACTACTTCATTTTTTCCACTTAATAGAGTTGCCATTGATAATCCAACATAACCTGTTCCGGCTACTGCTATTTTCATACAAACTTTCTCCCTTCAAACGTACATATTATACAATATTTTTATATAATATGCAAGTAACAATTGTTTTTTTAATTATTATATTAAATATTTTTATTAAAAATTAAATTTATATGGTAATATCGCATATGAACTTCCAATCTTATATATAACAATTAATACCCATATTAAAACTCCAAGATAAGATATCATTTTATAACCTAATTTACTTTTAGGATCTTTTATTTTTTTATAAATAATATTATATATAAATCCCCATAAAATATATCTAGTTATGTCAAACATATAATATATTCTTGAACCACCACCAATAATTATAAAAAATGGTAAAATTGAAACCAAAAATACAAACAATTTATAATAAATAATTGAATTAGTATTTTTCATGTCATTACATAAATCATTTGAAAAAATCAAAGCAGTTACTGCTAACAATAAACAAGGAAAATATCCTATAAAAGAAAATTTTGAATCTACGTATGCTTTAAAACCAGTTTCTAACAATATTTTTTTCAATAATGGAACAAACAAAAGTGAAATTGATATTACAATGATATAATATAAAAACATAAAAATCCTTTTTTTTAATAATTTGTCATTGAATAATTTATTGAATATAACAAAAAACAAAAAAATTAAAGTTATATAATGATTAAAAAAGGCAATTATAATCAATAATAGATACATTAAATTTTTTTTTGATTTAAATTTTTCAATAGCCAAATAAACTATAGAAATAGCTAAAGCATTTCTAATTAGATTAAAACTTTTTAGATAAGGTAATATTAATAATGGAGTAATTATAAAAGCATTATTTCTATTACAATTTTTTAAAAAAACTTTAGAAAATGAATATATGATAATAGAATAAATTATCATAAATAATATGCTATAATTTTTAGTAACTTTACCAATATAATACAAAAAATTATAAAATAAATATTCTTTACCTGATAAAGTTAAAATATTACTTATTGAAAAAGGAATCTTTGATCCATTAAGAAAATATAAAATATAATGACCTGCATCAATTCCTCCATATAAGATACTGACTTTTCTAAAACTTGCAATAAAAAGTAAAATTAAAAACAGAAAACCATAAGTAATAAATTTCATATTAATACGTTTACCTGAAATTTTTAACACCCTATTTTTGTCTATAGATTTAAAAACAGAATCAAAACAAAAAGATATTATGATAGCAAGAATTAAATAAAATACCATAGATAAATATTTTTCATTACTCATAACTCCTCCTACAAATTAATCATTAAAGATTATTTTTTCAAATGTTAATACTACATCATCAATATTATAATGATTATCATATAAAAATTTAACAACATCACTTCTATTACTTTTTTCTAGTTTTATTTCCTTACTCCATTCTTTAGGCGAATCTTGTAATGATTTAAACTTAACTTTATTAGTTAAATTACATTCTTTAGTAATTGTATCAGATACAAGACACTCTAATCCAGATGCTTGGGCTTCAATAACAACATTTGGCATTCCCTCATATAATGATGGAAACACCAAATAATCAATAGCAGAGTAAATTTGACTTGTTTTATTAGAAGGACCATAAAAAATAATCTTATTATATATATTAAGCTCTTTAGCATAATCCTTTATTTCATTTTCTAATTCACCAATTCCAATTAGTAAAAGTAAACTATTACTATTTTTCTTTAAAAATTCTTTAAAAATATCTAATAAAAATTTATGATTTTTTTGTTTGGAAAATCTTCCAATGTGTCCAATTAAAAATTCATTTTTTAATCCTAATTCTTTTCTAATTTTTTTCCTATTTTCTTCTGAATATTCATAATCTTTTATTTCTAACCCATTATTCAACAAATAAAATTTTTTATTTTTTACTACTCGCTTACCAAACATAAATAAAGCTGCTTCAGTTGATGGTGCTATCTTTACATTAGTAATTAGATTCGCAAATGGCCTAAAAACATAATGAATTAATAATGATAGCTTTGAATTACCAGGATTTGTATTACTTGATCTAAATGCAATTTTTTTAGCTCCTCCTAACCTTGCTGCTAAAAGCTCTAAAGTTGATAATGAATGTTGTGAAACCCTTAAAACGTATTTATAATCGTTATTTTTAACAATATTTTTTATATCTAAAAAATTCTTAATTGGATTTTTTATTTTAGGAGTAATTCTATAAATCTTACCTCCTAAATCCAATATTTCTTTTTCGTAAAATCCTTCTTGGATAGAAGCAACACAAAAATCCATTTGATACTTTGATTTATCAAATTTACGATACATCTTCATCAAAAATGTTTCAGCTCCACCTGCATTCATATTTCCTACTATACATAATAATTTTTTCATATAAATCTCACTTTTCTTTTATTTTTTGTATTGCTTTAATAATAAAAGCTTTTGTTTTATAAAATATATTTTTTTCATAATTTTCAAATCTAATAGCATAATCTTTAAATATTTCTTCACCAGATAACTCAGCTAAAACATATAATTGCTTGCTATGCAATTTATGATAAAAAGGGCTTGCTATTCTTTTTTCACAATCATATTTACTCCAATACCCAAGATCATAATCTTTTATACTATTTTTTAAAGTTTTAATAGTTTTATTATAAACAATTTTAATGTTTTTATCATCTGAAATTAACATATAGTCATAAACACCAAATATAGAAAATATCCATCCATTTAAAATTACAGGATTACAAGGCTTTTCCATAAATATTATTCCTTCTTCTTTATCGTATAAAGTAGTTCCACCTTCTTGATAAGATTTTATCATAAAATTCCATGCTTTCTTTATATTTTCCAAGTATTTTTTATCATTTAATTCAATATAAGCCCTTACTAAAAGAGAAATCCCCTCTCCTTGGGCCATTGAAGAATATGGATTTTTACATTCAAAAGTTTTCCATCCTCCATTTTCATCTTGATTATTTATTGCCCAATTTACACAATTTTTAAATCTTTTTAAATACTCTTTTTCTTTTGTTAATAAGTATAAATCATATGCACCTAATCCATATTGAAATATTTCTATAGAAAAAAAATTTTCTGTATTATCAGGCATTTTCTGTTTTGGAAGTTCATCTATTCCTAAATTTCTTCTTGTAACTTTTTCGGTCAAATCATTATAATATCCCAAAACTTTGTTTTTATTATAAATTTTTCCTATACCCTGATTAACATGGGAAATGCTTTTACCTGTAATCATCTTAGTCCATTTTTTTATATTATATAATGTTAGTGCCATCAATTAACCTCCTCTATTTCATCAAAAAATATTTTCATTACATTATTTGGCAAATATCTTTTAGCTTCCATAATACAATTACTACGCATTTTGTATATTTTTTTTTGATTTTTATAGCAATAAATTAGTTTATCACAAACTTCATTTATACCTTTTACTGAAACTTTAAATCCAGTAAAATTTTCTTTCAAAACTTCAAAATTACAATTCCAATCAGTCGCAATAACAGGGGTTCCAGAGCAAAAAGCATCAATTATTGTACCTGGAAATCCTTCATTACTCCAATAAGTTAAAAATAACATTAAATCATAATTATGAATTTTTGAAGAAGATTCACTTGATGGAACAAGTCCTTTATAATTTATAAAATCAGGAAGTTCTTTTACTATTTTTTCAAAATTTTCAGCATAATCATTATCAGGTTTTCCATAAATATCTAATACAAATATATCTTTGCCAATTTTCTTATTTGCTAATTTAACAGCCTCAATAGCATCTTCTATTCCTTTTTCTTTTCGAATTCTAGTAAAAGTACATAATTTTATTTTTTCTTTTTCTTGATATTTTTCTACATCTTCATAAATTTTTATTTTTTTAAAATTAGGTAATACTTCAACATTATTAAATCCTCTTTTATTATACTCATCCTTCATTCCTTGTGTTTCAACATATATTTTATTAAATTTCATTGCTATTTTTTTTATAAACTTCTTTTTATCATAAACCTGATATCTCGTTCCTCCTATTACAAAATCATATAATTTTCTTTTGTAAAAAAAATTAAAAATATTAATTAACGGCAGAATAATATTATAACCTCTTGTAGATACAATTAAAATGAAAATATCATTATTTTTTAACAATTTGTTAATACCATATATAAGTTTAAAAGGATTATGAGAATTTTTATAAGTATCAAACTTATTAATTTTTTTATTATAACGTTCTTCTATTAAGTTTGAAATTTCTTTGGTTTTAACTGTCTGACCATCAAAAAAATCTTTATTTCCTCCAAAATGACCACATATTCCAATTTTTACATTATTCATAAACAACATTCCCTTCAAGTATTATAAATATTATCTAGTACTTTCAGCTTTTTCCCAAAAAGGCTTAGATTTACCAGTAATCATATTATAAACACCAATTATTTCAGCCAAAACGGTTATACAATAATAATGACAAAAATTGAATATCTTATTATTAAATTTAAACAATTGTTTTAAAATTGCAAAAGTATAAACAATGATTTGTGGAACTAAAAATATTAAATAAAAATAATTATTAACCAATATTATATTCGTAATAAACATTAATATATGTGCTAACCATAATAAATTTCTGCAGGTTCTATGTCCGAAATAGAAATAAGTAAACCATTTGTATTTAAATATATTTAAGATACTGATAGATGGTAATATTCCTGATAATATTTCTCTTTTAATTCTTATTTTTCTTTTAAATTCATCTTCAACAGTTTCACCAGCTTTTTCATAAGCAATAGCATTATGATTAGCAATTGCCTTTTTTCCTTTTAGTGCATAATATAATGGCATAGCAGAATCATGGCATTGAATTGGTGGAAAATCAACATATTCACTATTAATACATGCATATAATGCACCATTTCCTCCTGTTATAGTTTGGATATTAGACTCTATTTCTCTTATTTTTATATCCATATTCCAATACGTATCTTCCATATTACTTGTTGCACTATCTAAACTATTAGTATAAATAAGTCTACCTGTAACATACATTACATTCTCAGTAAAAGAAGAAACTAATTCTTTTATAGCATTTTCTTTTATCATAGAATTTGCATCAGTCATTACTAAAATTTCACTTTTTACAGTTTTTTGAGCCTCATTTTGAGCATTTGTTTTTCCTTTTCGTTCATTTACTTTATATAATCTTATATTATATTTTTTGTTATTTTTTATAAACTTTTCTACTATTTCATTGGTTTTATCTGTACTATTATCAGATGAAACAAGAATTTCTAATTTATCTTTTGGATAATCCAATTTTATAGCATTTTCTAATTTCTGCTGTATTACTTTTTCTTCATTATGAGCAACAATCATTAATGTAACTGTTGGTTCATAATTTTCTCTTTTTTTATTTTTCCTTTTAATTATTTTTCCTAATAATAATATGGATAATGAGTATCCTATGTTTGAAAATACAATAATAAAAAATGAAATCCAAAATATTACTTTAATTATAATCATAAATTATCACCTACCTATATATTTTTAAATACTTCCATATAATGGAAAATATTTAGAAGTTTTATCAAAGTTCTTCTCTTTCTCTCTTATAAAATCAATTACCTTTAAATCTTCCATGAAATCCTCCTAAATTTTTTTTTCTAATTTTATATTATTTACTACCTTATCAAAATTTCTTTCTAATAAATCTTTTACTTTATCTTTACTCTTTACTATTTTTAAAAGTTTCTTTTCAGCTTTTGCTAAGTAATATTCACTTTTTTCATGATGAATATCACTAGCTAAAAACTGAATATAATCTTTTTTTAATAATTCTATCAGAGTTTCTTCTGCATCTTCTCCATATTTACCAAGTAAACTTTTGAAGTTTCCTTGCATTAAAACTCCTATACCAAGAAAATCTTCTATTTTACTAGGATCTTCTTGAATATAAGTATATCTTTCAGGATGAGCTAGAATTACTATATAACCTTTATTAATCAATTTTTTAAATATATTAATAGCATCATTTTCTTCTCTTGTTAAAGGAAGTTCTACTAATATATATCTTGAATCATTTAAAGTTTTAATTTCATTATTATTAATTAAAGAAATAATATCTGAATCTATATAAACTTCATTACCCAAATAAAGAGCTATCTTGATGTTTTCTTTTTTCATTTTTTCTTTAAGATCCTCTAATAGCTCTTTCTTTTTCTCATTATTACAAGCAAATTTGCTATTTTTTATATAATGTGGAGTTAACATAATATCAGTAACTCCTGCCTTTTGAGCTTTTTTTAATATTGTAATACTTTCTTCAAGTGATTTACTACCATCATCAATTCCCATTAGGATATGTGAATGTAAATCTTTCACCTAGTCACCATAATATCCATAATAATAAGAATTGTTTGATTTCTTAACCTTATTTAAAATAACACCAGTTATTTTAGCATTAGCTTTTTCAAAAGACTTTTTAACTTCACCTAAATCATCGACTTTGGTTTTTCCATATGAAACTACTACAATATTAATATCACTATAACGAGTCATAACTAAAGTATCGCTTAATCCTAGAACTGGTGGACAATCCAAAATAACTACGTCATATATTTTCTTTAAAGCCTCAATTAATTCTTTATTTTTAGTTGCAC
>CANPWS010000011.1 GCA_947584955.1 uncultured Bacilli bacterium
AAATTAGCTACCATTCCATATTTACCTGCCAATTTTGATTCGTTATATACACTTAGTGCATACGAAGATCCAAAACATATTATTACTATGCCTAGCATACTTATTATAAATAATATTTTTTTCAGCATTCGTATCACTCCTTTAACATAAAAAACTACAGAAAAGGATATCTACATATATAGATACTTTCTCTATAGCTGTTTTTTAGAAAAAATTAACTTAACTTCTCCTCTTAACACAAAAAAATATATGCTCATTTTCTATCATATTAAATTTTATAAGAGGAGCACCTTCTTTCTAGTTTTGATCTCGTAAACTAAACTGTGTAATTTATTTTTTTCTTCTACTTGCTATATTAACTATAACATAATTTACTAATTTATACAAGCAAAATATTTATTATTATAAAAAAATGCAAACTACTTTGCTAATTTACATTTTTTACTTTTTTTAATATCACTTAATAATAATACTATAAATATACCTAACCCTATAATACTAATTATTATTCCTTCTTTTAACAATGGTGATTTATATGAAATTTCTATATTATAACTTCCCTTTTTAAGTGGAAAACCTAAAAAAGCTTTATTTACTTTTTCATAATCTATTTCTTTTCCATTTACTTTTATAGTAAAACCATTATCATATGGAATAGATGTAGTTAAATATGTATCTTCATCTACAGAAATATCTCCCTTTATAGTATCATTTTTCATACTTGTTATATTAAAATTATAAATATTATCTTTTATATTATTAAGAGAATTATAATTTAAAATATATGTATCTATATTTTCTATATAATATTTTCCTTTATTTAAAGTTATTTCTAATTTATTTATTTTTTTATCTGATATTACATAGTGAAAAGTATTATTTTTATTTGCATATATCCAACTACTACAAGTTAATATATTTTCTACATTATTAATTTTCATACTTATATTATCAATACTACAACTATTTTCTTTTAAACCTTTAATACTTATAAATAATATTTGATTTTCTAAAGGATTTTCTAACTCCAATGTTAAATTTCCTTTATCCTTTACTTCTAAAATATATTTATCATCTTCTTTTTTTATTTCAACCCCATTATTTTTTGTTATATTATATTTTAAATCTATTTTCTCTACCATACTATCTATTTTATTAATAGTATTTTTATTTTCTACTACAACATTTTTTAATAATAATTCTTTTTGATAAGGATAATCATATAAATCAAATTCATCTTCATTTATTATGTGACTAGTTGCGTATATTAATGGCAACGTATTATTATTTACATATGTTATATCATTAATTTTTTGATATCCTAAACCTACATCATAATCTGAATACAAATACTTTACTCCCATAAAAGTATTAAATAATAAATCATTAGGACTTGATATCATAAAATAATTAAAATCTACTTCACTTGTTTTAAATATATTTCTTATAAAATTTAAATAATCTTTATTATATGTTGATGAATAAATATTTGTTGTTAAATATCTATCATTATAAATTTTATTTACTATCTTAGTAGGATATATTAAATTATTTGATCTATAATAACTTTGATCGTTATTAATGGTATTATTTATAGTATTTGCTACTTCTTTACTAAATATTTTATTATAATCTTCTATTTTAACTAAATCTTCCTTATTATTTTCATATATAGCTACAAATAATGCTGCTGTTATTAAATATAATGATATTATTTTCTTACATTTTATTTTATTATATAATATTAATAAAATTATAAAACCAGTAATAATTAAATAGCAATATTCTCTTTGATTAAAATAATATAATGGAATTAGTATTATTAATAAATAAATAACAAACTTTTTTATTTCTATCTTATTATTAAATAAATCTTTTAATAATTTAGCAATAAAAAAAGCTAATAATGGTAAAAATGGTATAAAACATTTTTCCCTTAAATATAAACCTCCATTTAAAATATATCTAAATATTGGAATAAATAATACTATTGTTATTATTGATGCTGTTATTACGTTTTCTTTTTTTCTAGTAAAAAATAAATATAATAGTGCTACAAATCCAATTAATGATAGCCCTATAGCATATGTTCCACAAAATATTTTATGTATTTTTAGATATGGTATAAATAAATCTATTAAATTAATAGATGTTTCTCCTGCTCCTCTACCTATTAATAATGTATATACAGTTGGTAATAAAAGAATCATAGACATTAATATAGCTACAAATATTATACCTATAAAAATAAAAATATTTTTAAATAATTCTTTAATTTTTATTTTTTTATTATTTAGTAAATATTTATATAAATAATATATACATACTACTAATATTCCACATACACTATAATAATAACTTGTCATTATCATTAAAAATATACTTATTATTAAAAATGATTTATTTTTTTCTTTAAATAACTTGTCTACTCCCATTAATGACATTATTAAAAATGGCATATAATTTACAAACATAATGTGTCTATGCATATGAAATATTAATGGTGCTGCTAAAATGAATATTAATGTTGTTACCAAAGAAATATTTTCATTATCAAAATTATTATTTATAAATTTATAAAAAAGTATACCAGTAACTATTAAAAGTATAATATTTACTATTATAATATAATTACTCATGCTAATAAAAGGTAATAAATATGAGGGTAATATTATTGGGTTTAATAATCCATAATATGATAAATTATAAATATTTTGACCTGCTCCATAATTAAAAGAAAAGTTTGGTAATATTTTACCAGTTTTATAAAATATATTTCTAAAGTAATCAGGTATAACAGTATGCTGATTAATCCAATCTGTATCTGATCCAAATACATATTTAAATTTGGTTGTTAATAGTACAATAAATAATATAGTTAAACATATAGAAATATAATGTATTATTCTTTTTTTCATTTTAGTTTCTCCTTTTTAAATACTAGGAATTTACTTAATATATAATTTAATACTATTACTAATATTTGTACTATTAATTTTACAATTTTGTCATTAAATTTTAATATACTTACAAATATATACATTGAAATCATATCTAAAATAAGGGTTGATAATCTTGATAAATAAAAATTTAATACTTCTTTTTTTGTTTTATTTTCTTTTACTTTAAAGACATATTTTCTATTTGTAAAATAAGCAAATGTTACTGATAAAAACCATGAGATTCCATTAGCTATTTGTAATTCTATTTTAGCATTTGGATTAAGAATTGTTAATGTTAATATATAATATGTTCCTAAACTAACTAAAGTTGTTAAAAAACCAATTATAAGATAATTTATTATCTCTTCATATTTCTTAAGTATATCTTTCATTTTTTCTCCATATTAGTTTCTTTTATTATATATACTGGTCTATTTTTAACTTCTAAATATATCTTTGAAAGGTATTCTCCTATTACCCCTATGCAAAGTAATTGTATTCCACTTACCATAAATATTATACAAGCTAATGATGGCCAACCACTAGTAGGATCACCAAATAAAAGTGTTTTAGCTATAATTACTATTATCATTATAAATGCTATTATGCAAAAAATTAAACCAATTATAACTGATATTGTAAGAGGTATTGTTGTAAATGCTACTATTCCATCAATTGCATAAAGAAATAATTTCCAAAATGACCATTTAGTTTCTCCCGCTACTCTTGGGGCATTTTCATATTCAAGCCATTTGGTATTAAATCCAACAAAACTAAATAATCCTTTAGAATACCTATTATATTCTTTTAATGATAATATACTATCTACAACTTGTCTTGTCATAAGTCTAAAATCTCTAGCTCCATCAACCATTTCAACTTTACTCATTTTATTTATTATCTTATAAAAACATCTTGCAAAAAAGCTTCTTATTGGTGGTTCACCTTTTCTTGTAACTCTTCTTGTTCCTACAATATCATATTTTTCTTCTTCAATTAAAGATAACATTTCTGGAAGTAATGATGGTGGATCTTGCAAATCACTATCCATGATTGTTACATAATCTCCACTTGATAACTCTAGTCCTGCTAACATGGCAGCTTCTTTACCAAAATTTCTTGAAAATGATATATAATAAACACCTTTTTCTTTAGATAATTCTTTTATTATTGACAATGTTTTATCAGAACTTCCATCATTTACAAATATTAGTTCTAATTTAACATCCATCTCTTTTATAACCTTTTTTATTTCCTCGTAAAAATATGGTATACTTGCTTCTTCGTTATAACAAGGAACTATTATACTTAATTTTTTCATACTAATATACTCCTTTTTATACATTAATTTTATCAACTGTAATTATTTATGTCAAGTTATTTAAAGTTTGTATATTAATTATTTAAAAGTTATTTTTATTAGTATCTAATTTGATAAAAAATACTTCTTATGTTATAATTTTGTAATGTTTATATTTAGAAAGGACTGATATTTTTATGAATATTATTGGATTAATCGCAGAATACAATCCATTTCATCTTGGTCATTTATATCAAATTAATGAAATTAAAAAGTTATATCCTAATTCTATTATTATTGCAATTATCTCTTCTTCTTTTACTCAAAGAGGAGAAGTTTCTATTATTAATAAATGGAATAAGACTGATATTGCATTAGATTATGGTATTGATCTTGTAATTGAACTTCCTTTCTTTTATGCAACTCAATCTTCAGATATTTTTGCCAAAGGTGCAATTAGTATTTTAAATATGTTAAAAATCGATACATTAGTATTTGGTACAGAATGTGATAATATTGATAATTTAATTAAAATTGCTAATCTACAACTTAATAATAATGAATATAATCAAATCGTAAAACAATATTTATACGATGGTTATAATTATCCTACCGCCCTTAATAAAGCTATTAAAAGTATGTTAAATTTAGAAATAAAAACTCCAAATGATTTACTTGCTTTATCTTATATTAAAGAAATTTTAAAAATAAATAAAAATATTAATATTATTAATATTAAAAGAACAAATGACTATCATGATAAAAATGCTAATGGTAATATTGTAAATGCTAATCTTATAAGAACTTATTTACTTTCTAATAAATGTATTGATAACTTTATTCCCAGTTATAATAAAAATGTATTTTATAAAAATTTTAGTATAAATTCTTTCTTTCCTTTTTTAAAATATCAAATTATTAATAATATTAATAACTTAGATAAATTTTTAGATGTTAATGAAGGAATTGAAAATAGAATTAAAAAATTTATTAATTATTCTAATTCCTGGGAAGAACTAGCTCTTAATATTAAAACTAAAAGATATACTTATAATAAAATAAACAGAATGCTTTTACATATTCTTACAAACTTAACTAAAGATTATTCTAATGATATTATTATAGATTATATAAGAATACTTGGATTTAATAGTTCTGGAAGAAATTATTTAAATAAAATTAAAAATGATATTGATGTTAAACTTGTTACTAATTATAAAAATGGTATTTCAAAATTATTTGATTTAGAATATAAAATAACTTGTATCTATGCTAACGTTATAGATAATAATCTAATTAATTATGAATTTAGTCATAAACCAATAATTAAAGACTAAATTTTTTATTTTTACTTTATATTTTTTGCAATTTCTTCATATATTATATTTTCTATTTTTAATGGAAATATTCCTTTAATTATTTTATCAAATTCTTCTTTTTTTATTATTTTTAAAGATGCTGCTAATTTAATAATATTTGAAATAGTATTTCCTTCTTTAAATTTCTTATAGCAATTATTTACATATAAATGTGTAATTGTAGTATTTTTATTTATTTCTTTTTCTATTAAATTATTAGTATTATTAGCATATGAAAAAATATATGCATTAAATCTATTTTTTTTATTATTATCAAATATATCTAATATTACTTCTCCATTTATTATTTTATACTGTGCATAAACAAAGTCTTTTTCATTAAGATTATAATTAAATACTATACTTAAAAAATCATTTAATAAACTTTCATTCATTAACCTTATTAATACTTGTCTAAATATTTCTTTTTGATCCATTATTTCCTCCATTAAAATCAAATTAGCATTAAAAAAAATATATGTCAACTTATTATTAACATATATCTCTTTATGTTGCTAAAATGGATACATAAAATATGTAAATCTTATGTAAACTATTTCTGACATTTAGGACAATAATATGTACCTCTTCCTCCGACTTTAATTTTTACTATTTTTTCATTGCAATTTTTACATTTCTCTCCTTCTCTAGTATGAACTAACAAATTTTGCTGAAATAAACCATGTACTCCATCCACAGAGCTATAACTTCTTATTGTACTTCCACCTTGTTTTATTGCTTCTTCTAATATTTGTTTAGTATATATTATAATATTTTCTAATTCTTTATCATCTAATTTTTTAGCTTCTTTAATAGGATTAATTTTTGATAAAAATAGTATTTCGTCTGCATAAATATTTCCTATTCCTGTTATAATACTTTGATCAAGTAATACACTTTTTATTGGTAAATTCTTTTTTTGATATTTTTCTTTTAAATAATTAACATCTAATCTTTTATCCCATGGTTCATAACCTAAATTTATAAAAGGTCCAATTTTATCTAGTTCATTTTTCTTTAAAAGAAGCATTTTTCCAAATTTTCTTACATCATGATATCTTAATTCTATCTCATTATCTAATGTAAAAACTACATGTTCATGTTTTAATAATTCTTCTTCCTCTTTTTTGAAAAAATATTTTCCTTCCATTCTAAGATGTGATAATAAATAATAATCATCATCTAAGATAAATATTAACCATTTACCATATCTATCCATATCTTTTATAACTTTACCTACAATTTTTTCCTTAAATTCTTTTACATCTGGATATTCTATAATATTATCATAGTATATTTTAACATTTGTTATTTTTTTACCTATTAATCTTTTTTTTAAAGTATTTTTTACTGTTTCTACTTCTGGTAATTCTGGCATATTTTCAACTTCTTTCTATTTTGCTTCATACCAATTTATTCCATATTCTACATCTACTTTTAATGGTACACTTAATTTATAAGCATTTTCCATTAAATTTTTAACTATATTTGATACTTCCTCTAACTCATCTTTATAGACATTAAAAATAAGTTCATCATGTACTTGTAATAACATTTTACTTTTTAAATTTCTTTTTTCTAATTCATTTTGAATATCAATCATTGATTTTTTTAATATATCTGCACTACTACCTTGAATAGGGGTATTTAATGCCATTCTCTCTCCCATACTTCTTATCATATAATTAGTATTTTTTAACTCTTCTATTACTCTTTTTCTATTCATTATTGTTTTTACATATCCTTCTTCATGAGCACGTTCTATAACTTCATTCATATATGTCTTTATACCTGGATATGTTTCAAAATACTTATTTATAAAATCTTTGGCTTCTTTATTTGATATTTTTAAATCTTCGGCTAATCCATAACTACTTATTCCATATATTATACCAAAATTAACAGCTTTGGCACTCCTTCTCATCGCAGAGGTTACTTCTTCTTCTTTGACATTGAAAATATCCATTGCTGTCTTAGTATGAATATCTTCTTCTTTGTTAAATGCTTCAACTAAGTCTTTTACTCCCGACATATGTGCAAACATTCTAAGTTCTATTTGAGAATAATCTGAGGATAATATTACTGCATTATCATCTGGAATAAATGCCTTTCTTATTTTTTTACCATCTTCATTTCTTATTGGAATATTTTGAAGATTTGGTTCTATAGATGACAATCTTCCAGTTCTAGTTAATGTTTGAGTATATATTGTATGAATTTTTCCATCTTCTTTATTTATAGCATTCAATATTCCTTCAACGTATGTAGCTAAAAGTTTAGTTATACTTCTATATTCCAGGATTTTTTCTACTATTATATATTCTCTTCCTACTTTTAATAGTGTCTGTTCATCAGTTTGATAATTACCATTTTTATTTTTTTTACCTCCTGGTATTTTTAATTTTTCAAACAATATTCGTCCTAACTGTTTTGGAGAGGCTATATTAAATTCTTCTTTTGCTATTGTATATATTTCTTTTTGAACATTAATAAGTTTTTCTGTTAATTCTTTTTTCATCTCTTCTAAAACAGTTTCATCTACTTTAATTCCTTCAAGCTCCATTTTTGCTAAAACTATTGCAAGTGGTAATTCAATTTCATTATATAATGTATCTACTTTATCTTCTTTCATTTCTTTTAATAAATTTTCTTTTGTCTCATAAATAAATTTAGCTTTTTTTATACTTCTTTCTGCTATTTTTTCTAAACTTAATTTTTCTTTTTTATCATAAAAATCTAATTGATATCCTAAATTATTAGCAATATATGCAATATCATCTTTTACATTGTAATTAAGTAAATATCCTGCAATCATAGCATCATACTCTAAATTTTTTAATTTTATTCCATATTTTGCTATACTTACATATAATCTTTTAATATCATATGTTGAAATAGTTAAATTTTCTAAAATATTCATATTATCTTTTAAAATATCGTAAGGAATAAATGCTGATATTTCTTTATTATATAAAGATAATCCTATTATATTAGCATTATGATAATTTTCATTATCTAATTCAATATAAGCACTTACTTGATCATTGTTAGTAATATTTAATTCTTTTATATTATTTATTATTTTTAAGTCAATTGTTTCAAAATTATTTGTATTATTTTGTTCTTTCTTAATAAAGGAATAAAACTCTAAATCACTAAATATTTTAATTAGCATTGGTGAGTGTTTTTCATCATAATCTAATTCTTCCAAATCTATATCAAGTGGTACATCTTTATATATTGTTGCAAGTTCTTTACTCATAAATGCACTTTTTTCTCCTTCTTCTAGTTTTTTACCAGTTGCACCAGATATTTCATCTATATTTTGATAAACATTTTCTAAACTTTCATATTTATTTAGTAACTTTAATGCTATTTTTTCTCCAATTCCTTTTACTCCAGGGATATTATCTGAAGTATCACCCATTAATGCTTTTAAATCTATCATCCTTATTGGTTCTATTTTATATGTTTCATAAAATTTATCTCTATCCATCATTATGTAATCTTTTTGTTTTAATAGTTTAACTGTTACATTTTTACTAATTAGTTGTAATAAATCTTTATCACTACTTACTATTAATCCTGTATATTCTTTACTTTCATCAATTTTTTTACAAAGAGTTCCTATGATATCATCTGCTTCATATCCTTCACATTCTAAATGTGTTATATGCATAGCATCTAATATTTCTTTAGCTTTAGGAAATTGAATTTTTAACTCTTCTGGTGTTTCTATTCTTCCACCTTTATATTCTTTGTAATTATCATGACGAAAAGTTTTTCCTATATCAAATGCCACTGCTATATATTTTGGTCTTTCTTCGGCTATTATTTTATTTATCATATTAGTAAATCCATATAATGCATTTGTAGGAAATCCTTTTTTAGTTTTCATAGTGCTTCCAGAATAAGCCGTGGCATAATAACTTCTAAACATTAAATTATTTCCATCTATTAATACTACTTTTTTCAAATTATTTCACATCCTTTATATTTATATAATAACATAATTTTAATATTTTTTATACCTCATAAAAAGAAAAAAGATATCTTTCAAATACCTTTTTACTATTTTCTATTAATATTTTGATTATATGGAGGCATCATCTGATTTGGTTGATTACCTTGATTTATATTTTGATTTGGCATCTGTTGATTTGGATACATTTGCGTATTTGCCATATTTGGATTATTTGGATTTGCCATATTTTGAACTGGAATATTTTGATTTGAGTTTGGCATAGGTGTATTAACATTTTGAGGCATTTGCTGATTTGGATACATAGTAGTATTTGGCTGCATATTATTCATATATGATTGATTTTGATTTGGTAATGGATACTGATTTACTGCTTGTGGTGGTCTTATCATGTTGTTTTGATTTGGCATTTGATATCCATTAACATTTTGATTCATATATGGATTATTCATTTGATTTTGCTGCATAACCGCAGGATTTATATTTTGAGAATTATTGTTTATATTATTATTTTGAATATTTTTCTTATCTTCTTTTGGTGTACTTATTTTATCTCCATTTTTCTTATTTTTTATAATTATTACTATTAATACTGCAAGTACTATTCCAAGAACTATTAATATAATATTTCTTATTGTTGTAAAGTTACTTTTTTCTGGTACTACTACTTCTGATTGGGAATCAGGTAAAGAAAATGAAAACTCTATTGCACTATTATTATCCATAGTATTTAAATTCCAAGTTAAAGTTCTTCCATCTTCACTTACAGTAGTTGCATTACTTGATAATACTTCGCTAGGTAAATTTAATGTTACTGTATTTGTTAAGATTAAACCATTTTCTTTATATACATCTATATCAGAATCTTCACCTTTATTTATTAAAATTATTCCATTATATATATCTTCATTTTTAGTAAATATTTTACTTGTTTCTAAGCTAGGTCCATTATTTAAAAAATCATAATCTGCTGTACCTATTAAATCATCTATACTATTTACAGTTTTTGAAACTATATAACCTAAATATTGATCTTCTTCATTTTCCGTTACTTCAAAACCATTTAATTGATAATTACGTAATGTCATTGTTTCTTCATTGTCTGTATTTGTATCATTAACGCTTTCTCTTAAAAATGCCCAACGCTCCTCATTTGTTATTTCTGTTTGAGTATTATTTCCTTCTTCAGTATCTTGAACTGTTCCATCTTCATTTAATGTTAAGTTTTCACTATTTATCAAGTTATCTATAAGTTCTTTATCATACTTAATTTGTTGTCTAAATTCCATTGTTTTATCTTCATTAATTGTTATTGTTGTTTCATTTCTTATTTCACATCCGCATAGTAAGAATAAACCTGTAAATAGTAAAATAAATCTTTTTTTCATCCACTTCTCACTCTCCTATTATAATTATATCACAGTTTTTTATTTTTGAAGTGAAAAATTATATTTTTTATTATTTTTAAAAAATTTATACTTTTATCATAAAAATTAATATTAAACAAAAGAACTTTCAAATTCATTATTTTATTTATTTGAAAGTTCTTTTTTATCTATACCTCTTGAATAACATTTAAATCTCCAATTTTTCTATCTATAAATATATTTAATATATTTTCAAGTGAAGCAAAAAATATTTGCAATTCATCACTATTAAAACTTAATGATTCAACTAATTTTGTTATATAATTAGCTTGTTTTGCTAAATAATAACTATATTTATATTTTAATGTAAATATATATGAAAGTACTAATAAAATTTCATCTGAATTATTTTCTGTTAATTTATCTTCAATGGTTTTATATTGTTTAAATTCATTATAGACCATTGGTGTAGGATAGATATCTACTCTAGTATCTAAATATGGATAATTGATAGCAAGTCTAAATAAATCTAATTTATGACTGTCTTTTAATACATCACAAAAATTTATTACTTTTTCATCTAAGTTACTAGGATATCCATTTTTATTTAATGAATATATAGCAAATTTTATTATTCCATCATATTTAGTTTCATTTGTTATTTTTCTTATTAATCCGTTTGTAAATAATATTTCCAATGTCTTGCTAGTATAATCTTCACCACTATCATTTATTATATGAAAATCAGGATTTTTATCGAAGCTTCCTATTTCATGAAAAAGACCAATAAGTTCACACACTACTATTTCTTCTTCACTAAATATTCCTAAGTTAGTAGCAATATCTCTTGAAATTTCCATTGTTTTTAAACTATGAAAGTACTTGACTTTTATATTAGTATTGTTCATATCGTATTTTTTTACATATTGTTCAAAAATCTTCATTACTCTACTACTTTTCATTTTAATCAGCCTTTCTTAAGCTAGGTTATTAAATTAAAAAAATTCTCCATACTTTGGCGAATTATTAATACTCTATCTTGTTTTGTATTTTAAATTTATTTAAAACTGAATAATTTATTTTTTAATTAATATTTATTTTAATAATATAAATTTTTTCACAATTTATTCTTTTTGCTTTTCGCCTTTTAATATAAGATAATTATATAACGCCTTTGCAAAATTTACAAGTTTTTTTTATAAATATTTAATTATTTTATTTGAAAATATTAATTTTTATTATATAATATTATATATAATAGAGGTGACATAAATGGCTAATTTAAATAAACTATCTGAAAATGAAATAAATACTATTTATGGTATTCAGGACAATAATACTTTAGGAATTGTACTTATCCCTAAAAATTTAAAAAATGATATTGATTTTTATATGACATTTAATACTACTTATGATAATAACTTTTTTATTAGTGATAAAACTATTTCTATGATTAAAAAAAATAGTGCTAAATTTAATAATGAAAAATTAATTTTGATGTATTTTGTTGATCGTAATATGCTAATTAATAAAGATTATAATTCTATTTTTGAAAATATTAAGTTATTTGTCAATACTATTTATAACAATCTTATGGAAAATGAAAATATTTCTAAGGAAAGATTTAATAAGAAAATATTTTTACTTCATAGGCAAAAAGAACATGATAATTTAATAAATTGGTTAGGTAAAAATTGTTCTTCTAAATTTATTTCTGATTTTTATGAAAACAAGACTGTTGATAATGTAAATAATTCTATTAATGATAATATATTTTATATGGAAGATTATAATTATTTACCTAAATTTTTAAATGATAATGATTCTACAGGAAATGGTCCTGTTAATTTTGGCAATAGTTCTGAATATGAAATGAAATCTACTAAACATAAAACTTTAGTAAAGAAACCATTTAAACCTCATAATGCTGCTTTTATAAGTTTAAATACTACTATTCTTATTCTATGTTTTTGCTTTATAACGGGCATTATGCTTTCTATCTTATTAATTAAAAAATAATTTTTAATTTATGTTATTAAAATATAACACATAAAGATACTTATAAATTTTTTTAAATACTATAAGTATCTTTATTTTTAATTATTTATATTGTAATTTATTATCTCATTATCTTTTTCTTTGCATAACTAGTATTAGCTCTATCTACTAAATAATCTTTATACCCATAAGATAGTTCATCTGTAAGTATTACTACTCTATCTTTATTATTTAAAATATAATCAATAGATACTAACTCGTCATTTACTTTTGCTCCTATAAGTATTTTTTCTTTATCTAAATAACAGGCTAAATCTATTATATTTGATCCTTTAGGTAATTCTACTATTTTACCTCCTGTTATATATACATATATTTTATCTTTAAATAATTCACTTTTTACTTGTGATACAAATTCTTGATTATCCTTAAACATTATATTTATATCTGATAATGATTTAAAAAATTGAAATTTATTTTTTAAATCTTCTTGCATTATATCTCTGGCATTTCCTTTATTTATATCCCAATATGCTGTAAGCCCAAATGATGCTATCTTATCCATATCAAATGTTCTTATTTGCGTTTGAATAAGCCTATCTTTTGGTCCAAATACAGTTGTGTGTAATGAACTATAAAGATTTGTCTTAGGATTACATATATAATCTTTAAATTTATCATTTACTGGATTATATTTTGAATGTATTAATCCTAATGTTACATAACAATTTTTTACTTCATCTACCATTATTTTTAATGATAATAAATCATGTATATCACATATTTTATATCCTTCTTTTAATCTTTTATATATTCCATAAAGATTTTTAGTTCTAACTTTTATTTCATGTGGTATTTTTTCTGTAGATAATATATCATTAATGTTTTCTAACATTTCATTTAAACATTCATTATTAAACTTACTTTCATTATTCATAATTTCTTCTAATTTTTTATATTCATCTGGATATATATATCTAAATGAAATATCTTCAAGTTCACTTTTAATTCTATATGCACCTATCAAGTATGCAAGTGGTGTAAATATATCTAAAGTTTCTAATGAATTTTCTTTTTGTTTAAATTCTGATTTATATTCAAGTGTTCTCATATTATGAAGTCTATCAGCAAGTTTTATAATAATTATTCTTACATCATCAGTAATACTTGTTATAATTTTTCGTGTATTAGCTAAATTTTGCTCTTCTTTTGTTGAAAAATTCATCTTACTTATTTTAGTTACTCCATCAACTAAATTAGCAATATCTTTATTAAAAATATCCGCAATTTCTTCTTTCGTAGCTTTAGTATCTTCTAATGTATCGTGAAGAAGTCCTGCACATATAGTATCACTATCTGCACTCATTTCTGATAAAATATATGCCACATTTAATGGATGTGATATATAAGGTTCTCCACTTTGTCTTAACTGCCCATTATGCATACATTCTGCATAATTATACGCTTTTTTTATAAGATTTAGTTCATCTTCTTTATAATCTTTTACGTTATTTAGTAAATCATTTAATGTTATATTCATTAATACACACCCTCCCAATATTTTTATATTAAAAACCGATAAGTGATTTACAGTCAAAGACCTATTATCACTTATCGGTTTTTATTTCTTGACAAAAGAAAGAATTAGAAAAACATGATTTTATGTATTCTATATTTGATTTAATATTTAAAAAAGCATCTGCTAATCTATTTTTCATAACATCTCTTCCTTTTCAAATAAAAATATTACATTGAATATTACACTTTTATTGTTTATTTGTCAATAGTTTTTGATTATTTTTTATAACTTTTAACAATTTTAACACAAATAAAACAAAAAAGCGAGAATTATAACGGCCTAATTAGCTGAAGTAGGCTTTCTCGCTTCATTTACTATGATAT
>CANPWS010000012.1 GCA_947584955.1 uncultured Bacilli bacterium
CAAATAATACTATAATTACAAATCCAATAATTCCAAATACTATCATTCCTAATTGGAAAAATGACCATTTCATTGTATTACACACCACTTTCCTGTACACTTACCAAGTGCATCATATTCTGCATTAACTTTTTCAATATTATAGCCATTACTTATCATATTACCAAGCTCATTACTATATCCATTTGGTTGTATTGTACGTAAATCAGAATAATTTCTATTTGATGTAATTGATGCTTTTAAATTTGAAATATCAGCTTTTGTAAAGAATGCATGATATTCTAATCTATCTCTTTTTAATTCTGTTGTTTTAGCTTCTTCACTATTCATAAAATATGTCCAGTTTTTACCTGCATTTCTATTTGGAAATGGATCACTTAAATTTATTGGTCTATATATAAATTTATAGCTAAAATCATTATGTTTTGGATCTTCATAAATTCTTTGCTCACAATTAACACCGCAATCAATATCTAATTGCCAATTCATATTCTTAATAATACTTACATTAGCATTAGTAATCCAAAATTTAAATGGATCTTCTTCTGGCCATTTAATTGGTACAAAATATTTTCTTCGTCCACTAATTTGATTTTCTGGATTGCAAGCATTACCATATGTTATATTAAATGGTTGATATAAATTTATACAAGATTCATTTCTTACATAATTAATAGATCCAGCAATCTGAGTTCCTCTTGGCCATGAACCTGCACTTGCATTATTTTCATTGAAATATCCTGCATGTTTTCCATTTACTATATCTACCTTTTTGGCTGGATACTCATCACTATCATAACTTTCTGCTTTAGTAGTATCTAATTCACTAATGTGCTCGCTAGCTTCAATAGCTAACATTTCTTCAGCTTTTGAGCCTCCTCCACCACATTTTCCTTCTGATTGATATCCTCCACTACTTGTATATTCACATTGAACAGGTTCAGTAAGAGTTTGAGATGGAACATAATTTATACATGTTACTCCATCTGGAGCATATTGAGCACAATATCCAGGAATATTTTTTTCACACTGCCCAGTTGCATAATTGAATGCATAATCTGAACTACTGCATGTTGGTTTTAACCATCTTCTTGTACATTTTGCTCCTTTGCTTGCTGATTGCTGACGATTTCCATTACAATAATTCCAAATTGCCGTTGTATTATAATTAAAGCTTAACTCTATTCCTCCACCAGAATATATATTTGTGAAATTTCCTGTAGTAAAATGTCCATTTTGATTAGCGTTACCTTGGGCTTCGGCCATCTCAGAAACATCTCCTCCACAGATTGCAGTATCTCTTATTTCTTCTTCAAATTCTGGACTAGAATTATACCAATCTGTTACTAAATCCATTCTAACTGTTTGAGCTGCTCCACCATTTTCACAACCAGATAATGTAGCACTTGCATCAGTATTGTCAACGCAACTATTTCCATTATTTCCACCACCATCTGGATCTTTACAATTCTCTGCATCATAAGTATACGTTAATTCAATTACACTAGCTACTGACAAATAATATAAATTATTTTCTGGATTAAGTATTGCACTATTTAACATTTCTTGCGTAATGTTAAATTCATCTGTTCTTACGACTTCAATTTTAGGATTTCCTCTTTCGTCTGTTTCACCAGTTGCTCTTACATATGTTTCAGTATCAACCATTGAATTTAAATATCCCGAACAATTCTCTCCATGATTAGTTGCAACAATTGGATCAACAAATCCATTACCCGCTCCACTATTTACACAATGTTCAACTCCGTCATTGCCTGTCCAACAAAATCCTTCATCTATACTATGACCTTGTGATACTCTTTCTTCTAAGGTATTTATATAATTTCTGCAATCTTGCTCTGTAAATGAACGACCATATGTGGGTGTTGTTGGAATATGTACATTAACTGCACCTTCTGGAATATTATCATATGATGTTGTAAAATCTGGAGCTTTTACATATGCTACATTTCCATTAGCATCTAACTCTAATGCTAAATTAACATAAAGTTCTTGAGTAATAGTACAACTTTTTAATGCTTTTGCATCTTTTACTTTAATACTCAAAGATATTATAAAGGCAAATATAAATGTACTAATAATTATTACTGTTTTATTTTTTTTCTTCTTATACTCCATATTATTTTCACCTCATTCTAAACTATACCTCTTCTTTTTAACAATAATAACTACTACTATAACAATTATTAATACAATTGAAACTATTATATACAAATAATATTCAGTTAAAAAATCTACTATTTGTTGAATAAATTCATCTCTTTCTTTTTTTTCTTTTTCTTTTTGTCTTTCATCATAAGAATCATTATATTCTTTTATTTTTGATAAAAATTCTCCTTCACTAATTGTATATGGATACCATTTATCACAAACATTTAATTCTTCTGGATCAATTCCACTACATTCAACTCTATCAGCAAATGTATTATATTTTGGTATATTAAGTGTTATTGTTCCTAATCTAATAGTACATCTTTTAAAATAAATTCCTAGTTTTTTTGTTCCAGATGTTATTCCATCTATTGACACTGTAGTATCAGTATCTGATTTTAACTGAATATCTGTTCCCATAATTTGTACATACATATCCGTTGGTAAATCTTTAACTTCAATTACAAATGTGCCTGTTACTCTGTTTTCATCTACATAATAATCTTCATTTAATTTATATGTTGCTGTAACTTTATTAGCTCGTTCTTTGCCACCATTTACATCTAACTCATCACAAATGCCAGCTTTAACCTTTTCGATATTAAAAGTACATAATAGCAGTGCTAAAATAATATATCTAATATTTTTCATTCACTCCTCCTCTACTACTTTCATTATTATAATGATAACATTTTTTTTACAAAAATAAAAGTCTTTTTTTTATTTTTATAATACTATTTAATATAATCATTGTTATTTTATTTAGTATTTATATTTTTCATTTAAATTATTTGTTAAATAAATTTCAATAAATTTAGAAAAATTAATATTTAGTATACTGTTATTTTTAGCTATTTTAAAATTACTTATTTTAAAAAAAGAAAACAAATTTTCTATATAATAAAAAAAAGGTATATTTTTTATTTTTTTAATAAATCTTTTCTTTTTTATTTATTTTAATAACATGTATTTTATTTCTGAATAAAAACATATATTTTATTATTTTAGCTCCTTTATAGCAATTGTAGCAGCAATACTTCCATCACTAACTGCAGTTGTAAGTTGTCTTAATTCTTTTACTCTAGTATCACCTGCAACATATATTCCTGTAGTTTTAGTATGAACACCATCTTCTGATAAAATATATCCATGTTCATCTAAATTAACTACATTATTAAATATTTCATTTTTAGGTTCCTGACCTATAGCAATAAAAAGACCATCTATATAAATTTTTTTTATATTATTTAAATTATCTTTTATCGTAATACTTTCTAATTTTTCTGTACCATTTAAAGAAATAATATTAGAATTTAAAATAAGTTCTATATTACTTTTTAATCGAAGATCATTTACATATTTATCTTCTGCTCTAAACTCATTCCTTCTATGGATTAAATAAACTTTACTTGCAATATCAGATAAATAAATAGCATCTTCTAAAGCTGTATTACCTCCACCAATTACTGCAACTATTTTATTTTTATAAAAATTACCATCACACGTAGCACAGTATGATATTCCCTTTCCTATAAAATCATATTCTTTATCTATATTTAATTTTCTATTTTCTGCTCCTGTTGCAAGTATAATTCCCTTTGCTTGATATTTATTGTTACCAGTTATTACAGTTTTATTTTTTTCTATTCGTATTACTTTTTCATATTTTATTTCTCCACCTAATTTTTTGACTTGATTAAATAAAGTTGTGGCATAATCAAATCCTGAAATTTGTTCTATTCCTGGATAATTTTCTATTTTATTTGCATTTATAATTTGACCGCCATAACTTTTTGCTTCTAATATTAATACCTTTTTATTTGCTCTTAATAAATAAAGAGCACTTGTTAATCCAGCTGGACCTGCACCAATAATAATTATATCATACATATTTTTTCACCCAAATTGATATTTTCATAACTTATATTTTTAATAAAATTGTAGTTTATATTAAAGTTATTTATATATCTATTAATTAAACTTATATTATATTTTCGTTTTATTATATTAATATTATTATTTTCTTTTTCTAAATCATATATAGTCATTTTATCTTCCTTTCAATTTTTAAAAAGAACATATAAATCATGAAAACTAAAATTTATTTTCAAACTATTTTCCTTTCATTTTACAATTTAATTTTATAAAATATAATTATTTATGTCAACATATTACTAAAAATATAACATATTAAAACAAAAAATATTACTATATTAATTATTAAATTTATATTTACTAAAAAGTCTTATTTTTTAAAATTTATTTTAATACTATTAAAATCCTATCTATATATAATATTAATTTAAAAATATTATAATTAAATTTTTTTAAATATAAAATAAAAATACTATAAAAATAAATCTTGTTAAAATTAGTATTAAACTTTTTCGTTCATCAAGCTAAAAATATCAAGTATTACATTATAAATTATATTGTTTAACATTTTTTTATATTTATTAGACAAAAAAAGAACTGAAATAGAAATTTATTTCCGTTTCAGCTCTTATTTAATTTACTTTATTTCGATGACTTTTTTATCAACAGTTTCTTCTTTTTTAGGAATAACAACTTTTAATGTTCCATTATTAAATTCAGCTTCAACTTTATCTGCATCTAAATCTCCTAAATAAAATGAACGTTCATATTTTCCATATGTTCTTTCTCTTTTAATATAGTTTACTTCTTCATCGTTATTCTCACTACTTTTTTCTGCTGTAATAGTTAAATAGCCATTTTTTACTTCAAGTGAAATATCATTTTTATCAAATCCAGGAACATCCATCTCTATATGATAATTTCCATTTTTTTCATAAATATCACATTTCATCTCTTTTCTATTACCTGTAGCCATTAAATCATCAAAAATGTCATCTAAATAAAACTTTCTTGGAATTAAATCCATATATTTTCATCTTCCTTTCTTACTTACAAATACCATTATAGCATCTTTTTAGCAATTGTCAATAGTTTTTGCTAATTTTTTAGCATTTTATATTGACTATTGCTAAAAAATGATTATAATTAATATTATGAAAAGTTAGCATGCTTTTCACATTATTGAAAGGTAGGTATAAAAATGCAAAAAAAGCAATTCAAAGCTGAATCTAAAAAATTATTAGATTTAATGATTAATTCCATTTATACTAATAAAGATATTTTTTTAAGAGAACTTATTTCTAATGCTAGTGATGCTATTGATAAACTTTATTATAATTCTCTTACTGATAAGAGTATTAAAGTTAATCATAAAGATTTAGAAATTAATATAAGTATTGATAAAGAAAATAGAACTTTAACTATTAGTGATAATGGTATTGGTATGGATAAAGAAGAACTTGAAGAAAACTTAGGTACAATTTGTAAAAGTGGTTCTGAAATATTTAAAGAAGAAAATGAAAAGAAAAAAGACATTGATATTATAGGAAAATTTGGTGTTGGTTTTTATTCTTCATTCATGGTTAGTGATGAAGTTACTGTTTGTAGTAGAAAATATTCAAAAGATAAAGCCTATACTTGGACTTCAACAGGTATTGATGGATATACAATAAATGAATGTGATAAGGAAGCAATTGGTACTACAATCACTTTAAAACTTAAAGAAGATGAAGAAGATGAAAAATATTCTAAATATCTTGAAGAATATACTATTAAAGGATTAGTAAAAAAATATTCTGATTATATTACTTACCCTATAAAAATGGAAGTTTCACATAGTCATTTAAAAGAAGGATCTAAAGATGAATATGAAACACATACTGAAATCGAAACTTTAAACAGTCTTGTTCCTATTTGGAAAAAGAATAAAAGTAAAATCAAAGAAGAAGATTATGATAACTTCTATATGGAAAAATTTTCAGATTATGAAAAACCAGATGTAATTTTACATATTAATGCCGAAGGACTTATTACTTACGATGGTATTTTATTTATTCCAGGACATACTCCTTTTGATTATTATTCAAAAGAATATGAAAAAGGTCTTCAACTATATTCAAATGGTGTCCTTATAATGGATAAATGTGCTGATTTATTACCAGATTATTTTAGCTTTGTTAAAGGTGTTATTGATAGTCCTGATTTACAGCTTAATATTTCAAGAGAAACTTTACAACAAAATAGAGTTCTTAAAACAATTGCTAAAAATATTGAAAACAAAATTAAAAAAGAATTAGAAAATTTAAGAGATAATGATAGAGAAAAATATGAAAAAATATATAGTAATTTTGGCATTCAATTAAAATATGGTGTTTATAATAATTTTGGTATGGACAAAGATAAACTTGAAGATTTATTAATGTTTTATTCTTCTAAAGAAAAGAAAATGGTTACATTAAAAGAATATACTTCTAGAATGAAAGATGATCAAAAATGTATTTATTTTGCTTGTGGAGAAACTACTGATAAGATTGACATGCTTCCTCAGGTTGAATTATTTAAAGATAAAGATTATGAAATTCTTTATTTAACTGAGTATGTGGATGAATTTACTATGCAATCTCTTGTTTCATATGATGGTAAGAATATTGTTAATGTTTCTTCTGAAAAAGCTGATTTGAATTCTTCAGAAGAAAAAGAAAAAATTGATAAAATTAATTCTGATTATAGTGATATGCTTACTTTAATGAAAAATTCTATTGGTAATGTATATGAAGTTAAATTTACTAACAGACTTAAAAATCATCCTGTATGTCTAACAAATGAAGGCGTAATATCTGCTGGTATGGAAAAGACACTAAATCAAATAAGTGAAGAAAAAGTTAATGCTGAACTTATTCTTGAAATTAATGAAAATCACCCTATTGCAAATAAAATTAAATCATTATATGATTCTGATAAAAATGCTTTAGCTGAATATTCTAAAGTTTTATATGCTCAAGCAAGATTAATAGAAGGTCTTTCAATTGATAATCCTACAGAAATTAGCAATATTATATGTAATTTAATTTCTAAATAATTTTATTAATATTAAAGCTAGTAAACAATTATATTTTGCTTACTAGCTTTTTTTTATTATTCCCATTTCCAATTTAAAACTTCTGGCATATCTACGCCATTTTCTTTTATATAATTATTGTGTTCTATTATTTTATCGTTACAATATTCTATAACACTAGTTCTGCTATCTCCTAATTTTTCTAAATATTTTAAGGCATCTTTAACAAGGTTAAATCTATCTATTTTATTTTGAACACGCATATCAAAAGGCGTTGTTATTGTACCTTCTTCATCATAACCATGTACATGAAGATTTTTATTTGTTCTATTATAAGTAAGCTGATGAATTAAACTTGGATAACCATGGAAGGCAAATATTATTGGCTTATCTTTTGTAAATAAACTATCATATTCAAAATCAGTAAGTCCGTGTGGATGTTTTTCATGTGATTCTAATTTCATTAAATCAACAACATTGACAACTCTTATTTTTAAATCTTTATAAAACTTTTTTAATATTGTTACTGCTGCTAAAGTTTCTAAAGTAGGTGTATCACCACAGCATGCCATGACAACATCTGGTGTTGAATTTTGATCTGTACTAGCAAATTGCCAAATTCCAATTCCTTTTGTACAATGTTTTACAGCTTCATCCATTGTTAACCACTGATATCTAGGATGTTTTGAGGCTATAATTACATTTATATAGTTTTTGCTTCTTATGCAGTGATCGAAACATGATAATAAACAGTTAGCATCGGGTGGTAAATACATTCTAGATACATCTGCTTTTTTCGTAACTAAATGATTTAAAAATCCTGGATCTTGATGAGTATAGCCATTATGATCTTGTTGCCAAACATGTGATGATAATAAATAATTCAAAGAGGCTATTTCTTTTCTCCATGATAATTCATTTGTAACTTTTAACCATTTAGCATGTTGTGATGTCATGGAATCTATTATTCTTATAAATGCTTCATAACTATTAAATAATCCATGCCTACCAGTTAGTAAATATCCTTCTAACCATCCTTCACACAAATGTTCTGATAACACAGAATCAATTACTCTACCATTTCTGCCAATAAATTCGTCGTTACGATATATTATTCCATTAAATTGTCTATCTGTTTTTTCAAATATTTTAGTTAATCTATTACTCTTTGTTTCATCTGGACCAAATACTCTAAAATTAGTTTTATTAAGTTCAACTATATCTCTTATAAAATTTCCAAGTTCCATTGTATCTTGCTTCATTACTGTTCCTGGTGCATCAAATTTTACTGCGTAATTTCTAAAATCTGGTAATACTAAATCTTTTAATAATTCTCCTCCATTAGCTATTGGATTTGCACTCATTCTTTTTTGACCTTTTGGTGCTAATTCTTGAAGTTCTTTAATTAATGTTCCATTTTTATCAAATAATTCCTCAGGTTTATAACTTTTAAGCCAAGATTCTAATATTGCTAAATTATTAGGATTATCTGCATCTACCAAAAGTGGAATTTGATGAGCATTAAATGTTCCTTCAATTTCTTTACCATCAACAATACTTGGACCTGTCCATCCTTTTTTTGTTCTTAATATAATCATTGGATAAATTGGTCTTTCGTTGGTTTTCCTTGTTTTTATTTCTTTTATTTCTTCAATAACTGTATCTAAAGTACTTGCCATTTTTTCATGCATTTTTTCTGTTGTATCAATATTTACATAGTAAGGTTTATAACCATATCCTTTAAATAATTGATCTAATTCTTCGTCACTTATTCTTGCTAATATTGTAGGATTTGCTATTTTATATCCATTTAAATGAAGAATTGGTAAAACTACTCCATCAGTCTCAGGATTTAAAATTTTATTTGAATGCCATGATGCTGCTAATGGACCTGTTTCAGCCTCACCATCTCCTACTACACATGCAGCTATTAAATCTTTGTTATCTAAAACAGCTCCAAAAGCATGAGCAAGACTATATCCTAATTCTCCACCTTCATTAATTGATCCAGGCGTCTCTGGTGCTACATGACTAGATATTCCTTTTGGAAATGAAAATTGTTTGAATAATTTTTTCATTCCTTGTTCATCATAGGTAATATTAGGATATATTTCAGTATAAGTATGCTCCAAATATGCTTGTGCCACCATAGCATTTCCACCATGTCCAGGACCAGATATATATATCATATTTAAATTATATTTTTTTATTACTCTATTAAGATGTGTATATATAAAATTTTGTCCTGGTACAGTTCCCCAATGTCCTACTAGAGTCTTTTTTATATCTTTTAATTCTAGTTTTCTTTTTAAAAGTGGATTATCTAATAGATAAAGTTGACCAGCAGACAAATAATTACTAGCTCTAAAATATGCATCTATTTTTCTTAATTCTTCACTATTTAATACCTTATTTTTCATTTTTCCTCCTTATTCTTAATATTATTATACAATAAATAAATAACAAAAGAAAGTTAATTTTTTATTTTAACTTCCTTTATTATAATTTTTAATTTTCTTTATTCTCTGTTAAAGTTATTTCTACTTCATTTGTTTTATTATTTCTAATATATTTTACTTTTATTTTATCTCCTGGTTCATGTTTATATAATTCATATCTAAGTTCTGCCACTGTAGATACTTCTTTATCATCTATGCCAACAATTATATCTCCTTTTTCTAATTTTGATGATGCAGGTGAACCAGCTTGTGTAGCTACTACGACTACTCCTTCTTCGACATTTCTAGGAAGTGTTATTCCATATTGCCATAATGCTGCGGTTTGATTAGTATCTACCATTGAAATTCCAATAAATGGTCTTTTTATTGTTTCTCCTTTTTCTAAAAATTCTGCATAATAAATAGCATCTTCAATTGGAATTGCAAATCCCATTCCTTCGACTTCATCTTGTACTAATTTTAATGAATTAATTCCTATAACTTCACCATTAACATTTAATAGTGGTCCACCACTATTTCCAGGATTAATTGCGGCATCTGTTTGTAACACTTTCATATAATAGTCAGAAGTATTACCTGAAAAACTTACTTCTACTAATCTATCTTTTCCTGATAAAATTCCTTTAGTTACGGTTCCACTATAGTCTAATCCCATTGGTGCACCAATTGTAAATAAGGTATCTCCTAATTTCATTTTTTCATTATCACCAATTTCTACTACTGCTAATACTTCCGAAGCATCAATTGATAAAATTGCAATATCTGAGTATTTTTCTTTTCCTAGAATTTTAGCTTCAATTGTTTTATTATTACTTAATATTACTTCAACTTTATCTGCACCATCTACAACATGATTATTAGTCATAATATATCCAACTTTATCATCTTTTTTATAAACAAATCCACTTCCTGTTCCTATCATCTCATCATTTTGATATGATGCTACTGTAACTACACAATCATAAGCTTTTTCTACTGCCATAGCTATACTATTTTCTGTTAATTCTACTTTACTGACATTTTCTACTATACTTTTACTTACACTTGGAACATTTGTTATAACTAAATATGAACCTATTGTTCCACATATAAATGAAATTGCAATAGATAATATAAGTATAACTACAAAACTCGATTTATTATTTTTATTTTCTGTATTTTTTGTTTCCATTTATTATCCTTCTTTCTATAAATCTATTATGTCCATATAGTTAACGGGAAAGCCCATTCTGTCTAATATTTTTTCTATTGATATAGAATCTATCCTTCCATCTAATTTTTCTATTTCATATTCTACTTCTCTAAGCATCATTCTAAAATCTTCTTCGGTAAGGAGAACTTTCATAATAATTATTACAGCATATAAATCATTTTTTCCATAAATGTATTCACCATCCATTTTAGGAATTTCAAGCTTTTCATGATATATAGTATCTGGTATAAATCTTTCTGTTCTGTGTTCAAAAACAATATCTTCATGTGCACATAAATTTCTATAATTTGATAGTATTACTAAAAAGTTTTCTAATTCAAGTGGTGTTGTATTAAAACTATCAGCAATTTCTAATTTATCTTCTTTTTTCAAAATACTATATAATTCACAAACTATCCCAAATGATAAAACTTTTACTAAAATCCATAATGGTATATAGCCATAACTATTTACATAGTGCATTGTTGCATTATGATGTGGTGCATTTATTCTTATTTGTCTTTTCATCTTTTCAATTAAATCTTTTACTCTTCTTTTTTTAGCAACTTCGTCAGTAAAATTTTTAGGATTTAGATAATCTTTCTCCTTATATCCATACTTTTTAGATAATTGATATGAAATTATTGATTTTAATTGATTTTCTATTACCAATACATTTTTAAATATTATATTTCTAAAATATCTATCAAACATAAACAGTGAATATAGCTCCCTAAAGGTTGAGCCTTTAATAAATTTTTTTTCTGATGATGATATCATAAATAAATGTCTGTATCCATTAATGAAGAAATAATTTTCTCTAAGTAATACTTTTTTAGCCTCATCTATGTCTTCGACTATTAGACCTTTATTTTGTAATATCTCAATTTGTTCATCTATTGTTTTAAAATTCTTCTCCATAACAAACTCACCTTACTATAAAAGTATATCACAAATATGAAAAAAAAGATATAAAAAATAATGGTAAAATTATGGGAAATTGTGATATAATTTTAAAGTAAGGAGCTTGATAATATGCCTAGTTCTATGACACATAATTATTTTATGCAAGATGTTTATAATAAATTAGAAGATAATATTAAAAATAAAATTATTTTAGACTCTGCGACCACTTTTGCTCAAGGGCCTGATATTTTTTATTTTTATAATATGTGTATAGGTAGTAAAAGTAAAAAATATAAAAATTTAGGTTTAGATATGCATAAGCATAATGTTAATTTATATTTTATTAATATTATTAATTATATTAATAAAAATAATTTAGAAAATGATCGTGAATGCCTTTCATTTTTATATGGTTCTGTTTCTCATTTTATTCTAGATTCAATAATACATCCGTTTATTTACTATAAAACAGGCGTATTTAAAAAGAGTGATATAAATACTTATAAATATAATGGACTTCATCAGGAAATGGAATATTATATAGATGCTTATATGATATTTCAAAATGAAAAAAGAGAAGCAAAAAATTATAAAATGTATAAAGATATTTTAAATATTAATAATTTATCTTTAAATACTTTAGATTTAATTAATTGTGTTATTAAAAATACTTATGGTTATGAAAATGCAGGTAAAATTTATGTTAAATGTATTAAAGATATGAAAAAATTTTTAAAATATTTTAATTATGATCATTACGGTATAAAGAAAAAAATTTATAATTGTATTTTTTATATTTTTCCTAAAAAAATGGGCATTAAAAGAAAAAGTTCTTTTTACCTTACTCATAATTCTAAAACTCATTATTTAAATTTAGAAAAAAATGAATGGAATCATCCTGCAAATTTGTATGAAACTTACAATTATTCTTTTATTGAATTATATATTATTGCTCTTGATAAAGCTTGTCATATGATAATGGAAATTGATAAAATGTTATCAACAGGTAAAATTAGTGATAAAAAAATTGCTAATCTATTTAAAAATTTATCTTATACGACTGGTAAAGATTGTGACGAAAATGTTGTAATGCAATATTTTGAATTTTAGTTTAGGAGGTTATATTTATGATTGTTAGAAAATATAAACATGAAGATAATGAAAAAATTTTATATTTATATAATGAAGCTTTTGATAAAAATTATACTGAAATTAAATTGTCTCCCCTACCATATAGTAATATCTTTGTCTTAGAAATCGAAGATAAAATTATTGGTATGGTTTGTATAGATATATTAAATGATATTTTTAAAGGTATTTATTATGGTTATTTAAATAATATCTGCATTTTAAAAAAGTATCAAAATATGGGATATGCTACTTACCTTTTAAATTATGCTGAAAAATTTGCCAAAGATAATGGATGTGCTTATATAATGCTTACTTCAAATGATAATAGAATATTTGCCCATAAGATGTATTTAAAAAATAATTATAAAATAATTGATACTAATTTGTTTAGAAAAAATTTATAAAAAAGTATTAACACTTTTATTAATATTTTATTGTGTTAATACTTTTTATATATTATATTTTTTATCATTAATTGTATTAATAATATTTGTTATAAATTCTTTATTAGTTAAAGATATTGTTTCTTGTGATGAGAATTTTCTATAACTAATTGTATTATTTTCTACTTCTTTGTCTCCAATTATTACAGTTAATGGTATTTTTTTAGTTTGACTTTCTCTCATTTTATATGATAATTTTTCTTCTCTTTCATCTATTTTTACTCTAATATTTTCTTTTTCTAGTTCCTCTTTTACTTTATTTGCATATTCTAAATGATATTCGTTATTAACAGGAATAATATTTACTTGTACTGGGGCAAGCCATAATGGAAATGCTCCAGCATAATGCTCTATTAATATTCCAATAAATCTTTCTACAGATCCATATATAACACGGTGTAACATAACAGGTCTTTTTTTGCTTCCATCTTTGTAAGTATATGTTAAATTAAATCTTTCTGGTAAATTCATATCAAGTTGAATTGTTCCACATTGCCATACTCTTCCTAAAGAATCTTTAATATGAAAATCTAATTTAGGTCCGTAGAATGCTCCATCTCCAGGATTTATTTTGCAATCATGTCCTGCTTTATGGCATGCTTCTTCTAAAGCCTTTTCAGATTTATCCCATATTTCAATACTTCCTATATATTTTTCCTCTGGTCTTGTTGATAACTCTATTGTATATGTTAATCCAAATATTGAATATATTCTGTCAATAAAGTTAATTAGTCTTACTACTTCTTCTTCAATTTGATCTTCTCTCATAAATATATGAGCATCATCTTGTGTAAATGTTCTTACTCTAAATAATCCATTTAAAGCTCCACTAGCTTCATGTCTGTGTACTTGTCCTAATTCTCCTATTCTAAGTGGTAAATCTTTATATGAATGTAAAGAATTTTTGTATACTAACATTCCTCCTGGACAATTCATTGGCTTTATAGCAAATGTTTTATCATCTATTTCACTTGTATACATATTTTCTCTATAATTATACCAGTGTCCTGATAACTCCCATAATTCTTTATTTAACATAATTGGTGTTTTTACAAATTCATATCCTTCTTTGGCATGTTCTTTGTACCAAAAATTTTCTAACTCATTTCTTATTATCATACCATTATTTAAAAAGAATGGAAATCCTGGACCATATTCACTTATCATAAATAATTCTAATTCTTTTCCAAGCTTTTTATGATCCCTTTTTTTGGCTTCTTCTAAAAATTTTAAATGCTCATTTAAATCTTCTTCACTCTCAAAACATATACCATATATTCTTTGTAACATTTTATTTTTAGAATCTGACTTCCAATAAGCTCCACTTACTTTTAATAATTTAAAATATTTAATCTCTTTAACACTTTCAACATGTGGTCCTCTACACAAATCAGTAAAATCTCCTTGTGTATAACAACTTATTACTTTTCCTTCTTCCATATTATTTATTAAATCTATTTTGTAAGGATCTTCTTTAAACATTTCTAAAGCTTCTTCTTTTGTTATTTCATGTCTTATAATTCTTTTACCATCTTTACTTATTTTTTTCATTTCTTTTTCTATTTTTGGTAAATCTTCTTCACTAATTACTTTATCTCCTAAATCAATATCAT
>CANPWS010000013.1 GCA_947584955.1 uncultured Bacilli bacterium
TGTTAATATATGTGAAAACGTTATTTTAGCTTCACCTTTAATAACAATAAATCTTTCCATTTTAGTATGATGATAATGATTTCCTCTAGTTACATCTTTTTTAGAGATTGATACTGATACTTGTCCATATTTTTCTGTTTTTATAAGTTCTGTAAATGAACCTCTTTCATCAATATTCATCTTTGGAGTTACTATCATATCATCTAATTCTACATATGATAAGTAAGTAGAAAATAATTTTTTGATAAATTCATCTCCAGTTTCAGGAACCCAGATACTTTCCATATTCATTTTAAAACTTTTAATCATATCAGCAATATACCCAAGATTTTTCTTATAAGTTGGTGATACATAACAAATATTATCTTCTTTTTTCATACTAGGTCTTCCAGTATCTAAAACATTTAAAAACTCATATATTACATCATCTATATATACTAGTTCTAATACTTTATTTTCATCATTTATTTCTATTTCTTTATTATGTGCTATATTATAACAAAATGTAGCTATTACTGAATTATAATTTGGCTTGCACCATTTTCCAAAAACATTATGAAGTCTAAATATATAAGCTCTATGTTTTTTTCCATATTCTAAAAGCAATTCTTCGGCTTCTTTTTTACTTTTACCATAATCATTATCTAAAGATGCTTGTATACTAGAAGTAATAAGAACAGGTATATCTAATTTTTGATTTTCAATTTCTTTTAATAATTTTTCAGTAAATAAAGTATTTCCTTCATAGAATTCTTTTGTATCTTTTGGTCTATTAACTCCTGCTAGATGAAAAATAAAATCTATTTCTTTTAAATTATTAGTTATTTTACTAAAATCATCTTCTTTATCATATTTAATTACTTCTATATTTTCTCTTGTACTTAAATGGCATACTAAATTTTTACCAATAAAACCATTTGCTCCTGTTACTAATACTTTCATTTTACACATCCTTAAAATCTAATTTTTTTAAAAGTTTTATCATACCATCAATATCTAATCTTTCGGTGTTATGTGAATTGTATTCTTCAATATTTGCTAACATATCATTACCATGATTTTCAAATTTATCATAGTTTAATCCTCGTTCATCTGCTGTAATTCTATAATAATTTCCCATATCTTCGGCATTAATCATTTCCTCTTTTGTAACTAATGTTTCATATAGTTTTTCTCCATGTCTTGTTCCAATATATTTAATTTTTTCTTCGACATTCATATACTTACACATAGCTTTAGCCAAGGTTTCAATTGTAGCTGCTGGAGCTTTCTGTACAAATAAATCTCCCTGCTTTCCATGTTCAAAAGCATAAAGTACTAAATCTACAGCATCATCTAATGTCATCATAAATCTTGTCATTTCAGGGTTAGTAATAGTTAGTGGCTTACCTTCTTTTATTTGGCTTGCAAATAATGGAATAACACTTCCACGTGAAGCCATTACATTACCATATCTTGTTCTACATATTATCGTTTTTCCCTCGCCTAAATCTCTACCTTTAGCAATTGCTACTTTTTCCATTAAAGCTTTAGTCATACCCATGGCATTGATTGGATAAGCGGCTTTATCAGTACTAAGTACTATTACTTTTTTTACATTATGATTAATAGCTGCCTCAATTACATTATTTGCTCCTATTACATTTGTTTTTACTGCTTCTATTGGAAAAAATTCACAACTAGGAACTTGTTTTAAAGCTGCGGCATGAAAAACATAATCTACTCCATCCATAGCATCTTCAATACTTCTATACTCTCTTACATCTCCAATGTAAAATTTTATCTTTTGAGCTTCTTCTGGATATTTAGCTTGATATTCATGTCTCATATCATCTTGCTTTTTTTCATCTCTTGAAAATATTCTAATTTCTTTAATTTGTGTTTTTAAAAATCTTCTTAATACAGCATTTCCAAATGATCCTGTTCCTCCAGTTATTAATAAAACTTTATCTTTAAACATTTTTTAAGTCCTACCTTTCTTGTTAATTATAAATAAATTATATCATAATTTATTTAGATTAAATCATATTTTGACATTTATTTACGCTTTTTATTCATTATTTTTTATTAAATTATTTAAAACATTTTCTAATTCACTTATACATTTTTCTTTTTCAAAATGTTTCATATAATAATCATGAGCATTTTTAGACCATTTTTTTATTTCTTTACTATTACTTGCTTCTAATATTAAATCTGCTAACTTTTTATAATTTAATGATTCCGTACATAAGCCACATTTTGCTTCTTCTATTACATCTTTTACTTCTCCATTTATTGCACCAATTATTGGTTTTCCTGCTAGCATATATGATTGCACTTTTGCAGGCAAAGTACTATTTACAACCTCATTATCAACCATTGTTATTAAAAAAGCATCTGCCATACTATAAAATTCTGGCATTTTATCTACACTATGATAGCCATGAAATATAACATTATCTAATTTATATTTATCTTTTAAACTTTCACATGTATTTTTGGATAAACCATCTCCTACTATATGAAACTTTATTTTTTTATTGTCTTTTAAAATATTTGCAGCTTCAATTATAGTTTCAACACTTTGAGCAGGTCCAATATTTCCTGCAAAAACTAAATCAAATGTTTTTTTATTAGTAACTTTTTTTAAATTTTCATAAGCACTTTCTGCATAAGAAGGCATATATAAAAATTTTTTATCTAAACTTATCCCAAGTTCTTCATTTAAATATTTTTTAAACGACTTAGAGCTACAAGTTATTAAGTCAGCATTATTATAAGCATTTTTACTCCACCTTGTAAGTATTTTATAAGCTAATGATTCTTTTTTTATTCCACCTGTTGTTATACTTATAGGCCACTGGTCTAATACATGAATAACAAGTGGTATTTTTTTTAATTTTTTTACAACTATCGCAGGCCATGTCATAGTTATTGGTGATAACTGATAAACATATACTATATCAAAATCTTTTTTCATAAAAAAGGCTTTAATACTTCCAAAAATAGCAAACCACATATAATTAATAATCATTTTTAAGGTTGTACTACCTCTTCCTACTAAAGAGCACCTTTTTATCTTTACCCCATCAATTATTTCATTTCTTTTTTTAAACCATTTATATTCTTTTAATACTTTACCTTGAGGATAATTAGGTAGACCAGTTAATACTGTTACATCATGACCTCTTTTTACAAGTTCTTTAGTAATATCATTTATTCTAAAATTTTCTGGATAAAAATGTTGACATACTACTAATATTTTCATTTTTTAATTCCTTTCATTATCTTTTATATATAATGCTGCTTCTAATAAATTTTTTTTACAAATATAATTATTATTTTCTTTCTCTGTTAAAAGAATACATTTAGCTTTAGATACCTTACTTATTTCTAAATCTCTCGTCTTATCACCAATAGCATATGATTTATCTAAATCTATATCAAATTCTTCTTGTGCTTTATAAAAAAGGCCTAATTTTGGTTTACGACAATTACAATTATCACTATCTAAATGTTTACAATAATATACCTTACTTATATTTATATTATTTTTTTTAAGTTCTCTTAGCATATAATCATTGAATTTCAAAAATTCTTCTTCAGTAAAATATCCTCTTCCTATTCCTGATTGATTTGTTATTATTATTAATTTGTATCCTAAATCTTCTAAAATTTTTAATCCTTCAATCGCTCCATCTATAAATACAAAGTTTTCTTTTTTACAAACATACCCATAATCTATATTAATAGTACCATCTCTATCTAAAAATATAGCTTTATTCATGATATACCTCTAATATTTTATCTATAATATTAGTCGTTGATTTATCTTTGACAAATGGACAAATTATCACCTTACCACCTTTTTCTAAAACTATATCACTTCCTACTATATCTTCTACCTTATAATCTCCACCTTTTGTTATAATATCTGGTTTTATTCTTTTTATAATTTCATATGGTGTATCTTCATCAAACAAAACAATATATGATACAAAGCTTAAAGATGATAATAATTCTACTCTTTCTTTTTCACAAACTATTGGTCTATTTTCTCCTTTTAATCTTTTTACTGATGAATCAGTATTAACACCAACAATGAGTATATCTCCATATTTAGCACTTTCTTTTAAATATCTTAAATGTCCTACATGAAAAATATCGAAACAACCATTAGTAAAAACTATTTTTTTATCTTTTTGATTTGCTAATATTTTTTCTAATGTATCAATAGTAACTATCTTATCTTCATCTAAAATATTATTAGAATCTACTATATAATCTATAATATCTTCTTTTTTTACAGCATAAGTTCCCATTTTTGAAACTTTTACTCCAGCGGCATAACTGGAAATATTAGCAGCATCATATATATCTATATTATTTGCAACAGAGAAAGCTAAATAAGATATTACAGTATCTCCTGCTCCTGTTACATCATAAACTTCTCTTGACACACATTTTATGTTTTTAACATCATTATTATTAACTAATGTCATTCCATCTTTTCCTCTTGTTACTAAAACATATTTACAATTTGCTTTTTCTAAAAGTAATTTTGCTGCTAAAATAATTTCTTCTTCAGTTTCTACTTTCATTTTAGTAATATCTGAAAGCTCTTTTAAATTTGGTTTTAATAAATATGCATTTTTATATTTTTCTACATTTTCTTCTTTAACATCAATTAATACTTTTTTATTATTTTTATTAGCTATATTAATAAATTTATTAGTATTTTCTATATTTAATAATCCTTTATTATAATCTGATATTATTACTATATCAAATTTTTCTATTATTTTTTTATATTTTTCTATTAATTCTTTTTCAATATCATTATTTATATTTTTTACATCTTCTTCATCAAAGCGAAACATTTGCATATTATTTTGACCAATAAATCTTGTTTTTACAGTGGTTTTTCTAGTCTTATCTTTTAAAACTAATGATTTATCTATTTTTCCTTCAGTTAATAAATTTAAAATATCCATTCCATATGCATCATTACCAACAACACTAAGAAGTGTTACATCACAACCTGCACTTACTAAATTTAATGCAACGTTTGCCGCACCTCCTAATATTTTTTTATTATTTTTTTCAAGTAGTATTGGCACTGGAGCTTCTGGTGATATTCTATTTGATAATCCAAAATAATAATTATCTAATATAACGTCTCCTATTACTAATATATTTTTCTTTTCTAATTTTTTTATTAATTCAGTTAAATTCATTATTACACCTACAATTCTTTATCTATCATTTTATCTATTACTTTCCAAGCATCATCTACCGTTATTTTTTCAAGACAAGGCCAAAGTTTATCATCATTTTTTAGTTTATTACAGTTATTATTACAATTAAAACAATCCATTTTATGAACTACTATATATGGCCTTTTATATTTTTCACATCCTTTAAAATTATATTCTACATATCTATCATAAGTATAACCACCAGTAATTATGGTAACGGGAACTTCATTTATTACAGCAATATGATATGTACTAGTATCATTAGTTACAACAAATTTTGCTTTTTTTATAACTTCAATGAATTCTAAAAGCGAAGTTTTATTTACATAGTCATATTGTGGAATATCTCCTATTAGCTTTTTTAACTGACAAATACTTTGAACATCACTATTTGTACCACAAAAAAGAACAGGTAATTTTGTTTTATTGTATATTTTTTTTATAATTTCTGCATATGATTCAATTGGCCAGTTTTTAAGCATAGTACTAGCACTTGGAAAGACAATATAATATTTCTTAGGAAGCGTTATTTTATCTATTTTATAATTTTCTTTATAATATTTAACTTCATAATCGTCATAAAAAAATTCAAAATATTGTCCAATTAAACTTTTTTCTTTTAACTCTTTTATGTCATTATAAGCATTTTTTAGTATATTTTTAGAACAATTTTTACTTTTATTTAGAATAATACATCCTTTTTTTTCTTTAGCTTTAATAACAGCACTATATAAAACATTAGTTAAACATTCATTTGCTCCGACTGGATCAAGTAATATATCATAATAATTTTTCTTTAACGTTTTAATATTCTTTCTTCTTTCTTTTAAATCAATAGTTGCCTTTGTAAAATCTAATCCTATTATTTCATCTATTAAATTATCATTATATATTTTTTCTAAACCTTTTTGACAAAATAAAGTTATATGATATTCTTTTTCATTATAAATATTTCTTATATCATGTAAAGCATTATTAAATATTACTCCATCACCTAAAGCTAAATTAAAAATTATTGCTACTTTTTTTCTATCTTCTTTTTGATACTTTGGATCTTTAATTGTTAAGCAAATTATTTTATCTACATAATACATAAGTTCTTTTATTTTTTTTAATTTACTATTTTTTAATAAACTTGAATTAATTTTTATAAATTTTTTATTTAAATAATTTTCTTTCTTACTCATTAAATATCCTCTTAATTTTTTTTCAAATCTTTTTCTACAAGTTCGCAAATTAAATGAATTGTCATTATATGTACTTCTTGTATTCTTGCTGTACTATCAAATGGCACTATCAATGAAAAATCACATATATCTTTAAGTTTTCCTCCATCTCTTCCTAGTAATCCAATTGTAATAAGTCCTTGCTCTTTAGCTTTTAAAGTAGCTTCAACTATATTTTTAGAGTTTCCACTTGTAGATATTCCAAAGAAAATATCTCCTTTTTTTCCTAATGCTTCTACTTGTCTTGAAAAAATTGTATCATAACTGTAATCGTTTCCTATTGAAGTCATAACTGACGTATCTGTATTAAGTGCAATAGCAGGTAATGCCTTTCTTTCAAGTAAAAATCTACCTACTAACTCTCCTGCAAAATGCTGAGCATCCGAAGCACTACCTCCATTACCTGCAATTAATATTTTTCCTCCATTTTTTAATGATTCTAATTGAATATTAATTATTTCTATTAATTTTTTATTATAATCAGAATTTTTTAAATATTCTAAATTAGAAATTTTTTCCTTAATTACTTCATTAATTCTTTTTTCCATTTTTTACTCCTTACTCCATATTTCTTTTTTATTTATAATTATTACAAAAGTAATAATATAAAACACTAATAACATTATCATAATAAATAAATATGCATATATTGCACCATCAAAATTATATAATTTTACAAACCAATTTGATATTAAATAAGCAAATATTGATGTTATTATATATATAATTAACTGTACTTTAGTTTTTCTTAATACTACTAAACAAGTTGAAAATACATTTGCTACTGTATATATTGTTGCACCTATTAATACTATAATTAGGCTTTTTAAATAATCTTTTAAATCTAAATTATAAACAAAATTAAGTATTGGTATTCCTAACAAATAAGCAAATAATATTGCTACTAATCCTGTTATTATTGTGGCAATTATTATAATAAAAGCTATTTTTAAAAACTTTTTTTTGTTTCTTTCTTTATAACTTTCCTTCAGGGAAATTATAATGGGCTGTACAATAAACTGATTTACTAACATTATTACAGTCGCTGGCATTACTACTATTCCAAAAATAGTTTGAAATTCTTCTTTCATAAATGAATCTATTGCATACCTTGGTGCATTTACTAAATAATTAGCAATAAAACTAAATCCAAAGGTAAAAAATCCTAATTTTAATATTTTAATTACTCCATCTATTTTAATTTTATCACTTTTTTCTTTATACTTTATACTTTTCTTTATATCTATTAATAATAATATAATGATATTTATAACTATTAAAGATAATGTTGCTAATATTAAATTGTTAGTTATTTTATCTATTATTAAAAAGATAATAATATTAGTAATTCCTCTTAAAAATAATGACTTTCCTACTATATCTAATTTATTATTTTTTTGAAGTATACCATGAAAAACATCACATAAAGCTTCCGTAGCTTTAAATACACAAAGCAAAATAAATATTGTTAGTTTTAAACTTTGATAATGTTTTATTAATGCAAATACTAAAGATATTATTAGCATTATTATAGAACATAATATTCTATTTACTATATATTCATTATCTGTTATATCTTTTTCTACTTCAGTAACTTGATATGTTCTACCACTATAAATTGCTATAGCATAAAGCATACATGCACTTGCATATGAAAGTGTAAATATTCCTGCCTTATCTATTCCATTTATTCTTGTTACAATAACTAAAAAAAAGAATGAATTAAAGGCATTTATTGCACTTCCTAGTGTATTCCAAATATATGTTTTTTTTAAATTATTTTTCATTTAATCACTTCTTTTTTAATATACTTACTTCTTGCATTAAAAGCCTTATCTTTTCATTTTGTCTTGATACTATTACAGTAAGAGCAATAGCTATAATCATTAAAAATCCTACTAATATTGCTAAAATCATATTAGAAGCTGTTTGAAATCCAAGTAAATTTGTTACAAATTTTAAAGCTCCTGGTACTAATGTAAAAACAAATAATATAAAACATGGAACTAACCATACAAAAGAATATTTAATAGAAATATTATTTTTTCTTACTAATGATAGGATTATTACTACTACTAAAAGAAGAAATATTATGGAAGATATTTTTAGTTCTAAACTCATTTTTTATACCTCCTTAATCCTACGATTAAAATTGATAATACAACATTAATCATATAATAAAAGTTTTTCCAAGTTCTTATACTTGATACTCATTCTTTTCTTTCATTCATTTCTACTGATACTTCTTCTATTTTATAACCTTTTTTTAAAATAACTGTGGTTGATATTGGTTCAGGATATTCTGTAGGATAATTATTTGCAAATTCATGAATTAATTTTTTATCTATTGCTCTCATTCCTGAAGTTGTATCATAGATTTTCTTTTTTGTTACTAATTTTATAAAAAATGATATAACATTTATTCCTATTCTTCTCATTTTGCTTGATTTAAAGGTATCTATATTTTCTATAAATCTTGATCCTATTACCATATTTGCTTTTTCATTTAGGATTGGTTCTATTATTTTTTCTACATAATTTACATTATGTTGTCCATCACCATCTATTTGTACTGCTATGTCATAATTATTTTCCATAGCATATTTATATCCCGTTTGAACAGCACCACCTATTCCAAGATTTTGAATCAAAGAGATATGGTTTATACTATTTTTAATAAGTATATCTTCTGTATTATCAATGGATTTATCATTTATAACAATATAGTCATAATTTACTTTATTATTTTTATTCCAATTATCTATTTTATTTATAACTTTTAATATACTACCTTCCTCATTGTACGCAGGAATTATAAGTAACACTTTATTTTTAGCCATAATTATTACTCCTAATCTCAATTAAATACAACTATATTATAACATTATCCAAAATAAATAGTCAATGTTACTGATAATAAAATATTATTAATAATACATTTATTCCTTGAATTTTTTCTTAAGTTAATATAAACTAAATATATAGTTACAAAAACAGTAAGGAGTAAAAGTATGAAGAAAATAGATGTAAGCATCATTGTAATTAGTTACAATCATGAAAAATACATTAAAGAAGCTATTGATAGTATCTTAAAGCAGAAAGGTACTTTTACATATGAAGTAATTTTTGCTGATGATCATTCATCAGATAATACAGTAAAATTAATTAAAAAATATTCAAAGGATATTAAAAACAAAAAATTTATTTTTAATGATATAAATCTTGGTAATACTAAAAATACTTTAAATGCTATAAATAATTGTGAAGGAAAATATATAACCTTTCTCGAAAGTGATGATTTTTGGTACTCAGAAAATAAGATTCAAAATCTTTATAAATTTCTTGAAGATAATAATGATTATATTGCTGCTAGTAATAAAAGATGTGAAATGGATAAAGAAAGAAATCTTATATTTCCTTATCCCAAATGGGTTAAAGAAGATTGTGATATTAACTTAGAAGATTTTTTAAATTTGAAATTTTATTCACATATTGAAACAATGTACCGAAATATATATCCTAAAGATAAAAAGTTTAATGATATATTTACTACAGACACAATGATTTGTGATCTTTTTCAATGTATTTATTTTTTAAATAAAGGTAAAATAAGAATATTAAATCAAAATGCTGGAGTATATCGAACTAGCTCGTCAGGTAATACTACAAATTATAATTCTACTAAAAAGTTATCAGAAATATCACAAGATCATATTAAAATATTAAATAAGATTAATATATTTTACAATAAGAAATTAGATTTAAGATATTTATACGGTTATTTTTTATTTCCTATTTTTGCAAATACTATATTAAAATTTGACTTTAAAGGATATAAAAAAGTTAAAGAAATTACAGATAAAAAATATCGCCATTTCTTTTATTTACATATATTTAAATTTTTTAAAATATACTTTATTGTTTTAATGGATAAACTAAAGAAAAATAAAAGTAAATAATAATTTAAATTAGTTATAAGGTTTTTAAAAAATTATTTTAAATAACTTAATGAATTTATTAAACTAATAATTTCAAAATAAAAATGAGTACCGTAATATTTGTACTCATTTTTTATTATCTAATAAATATGTTTTTGTATATAACAAAAGTTTATTTAAAATAATTTTTAATTTTCACAACCACTTTCAAATATTCTAATTCCATCTTCTTCATAAATTAAATTATAATTATTAAAAGCATCACTTTGATCAAGAGTTATTATATAATCAGCTTTTGTTTTACAAACATCTGCGTAATTTAAATTAATAGTAATATAATCATCTTGTACTAATACAAAATTTGTATCTTGATCGGTTAAATTTACCGCTACATGTTCATATCTATTATAAACATCAGCATATTTTTTCAAAGGATCTAATTTATAATATAAATCTAAATTAGGTACTTGATTTACTGTATTAACTACTTTAACACCATTTGTAGCAATATAATTAGGTAATGTTATACCACTATTTACAGCTATAAATACAGCATTTTCATTTTCGTTAGCAATTTTTCTTATCTCCTTTGATACAGGTTTATTATAATATACTTTAAGACCTTTGTTTATTGGAGATACAACTGTGCCAGAAATAATAGATATTAAAAATAATAATGTAACTAATATATAATTTGTCTTTTTATTATTTATTAAGAACAAAGCTATTATAACCATAAAAATAATAAGAGATATAACTGAAGTATAAAGATTTACATAACCAGCAACTATATCTTCAAAAACATTATTTGATATTTTTATTGATATAAATGTTACTATAAAAGATATAGCAAAAGAAATTAAAATTTTCTTTAAATTCTTTATATTATTACTGTAATTTGCAATTATATAAATAAATTCAATAATTGATAAAAATCCAACAGCAACCTGAGCTCTTTCAGTGGTTGACATATATATTAATGTTATTCTTGAAAAAATTCTTGGTAATGGAAAACAAATCCAAATAAATAATAGTATTGTGATTATACTTGCTAAAATGATAAATAAATCTTTTTTCTTATTCTTAATCATTAAGTATATACCATAAATTAGTGGTACTGGGAATAATGAAATATATTGTGATAACTCGCATGGATTTCCTACTTCTTTATATGGAAAATACATTTGTGCAAGATAAGTAAATAAAAGTCTCCATTCTCCTCCACCACTACTAAATCTTTCACCTGGATATACGGTATTATTAACTATTTCTAATACATCAAGATTATTTCTAAAAATTAAAAACATTAATAGTCCTATTACAAAGAAGATTGGTATTAAATATAATAAATCTTTAATTTTTAAATTTTCTTTACATTTTACAAGTACCCATATTACTAAAATTAAATAACAATATCCATAAGGAATTTGCCATGCTGGATACATACACATAATATATAAAAATCCACTATAACCAAGTAATAAAGACCAAATTAATTTTTTCTTCCATGAAGAAGATTTTAATCCATAATAAAATAATACTATTGCTAAGTTTCCATATGCTATTATACTTGCACTTTGCCACCACTGAACAACAGGAGATAAAGTTATCATTACAGCACCTAAAAGCGACAAAAGTTTATTTTTATTAATAAGTATCATAAAAAGTTCAAAACTACTAAAAAACAATATAAAATATGGTAAATACCATGAAAGTGAATAAGCTCTTTCTACATCTAAAAATAAATAACCTATACTACCAGGTATTGCTAAAATACTAACGTCTTTTGAAGCCAAATTAGGATATAATGTAACATTGTTATCTTTTGCTCCAAGTATTACATTATTTTTTGAAAAATTAACTAATTTTGTAGATTGTGTAAGAGCCATTGGTGTAGATACTAACCATTCATCACTTCTAATTGGTCTTTCTTTTCCTAAAATTATACTTCCATCAAGAAGATTATTTGGTTGAATTGAGTTATTCCATATTTCAGAAGATGAACCATTATATTTACCTAAAACTAATATTATTAAAACAAAAGCACCAATAAAATATCTTTTTTCATACATAAAATTCCATATTTTTTTTATGTCTATTATAAAATGTAAGAATACAAATAAATTAAAAATACTAAATAAAAATAATAAGTCATAAGAAAAATGTAAAAATGGTAAAATTTTTATTGCGGCAAAAAATATTAAATAAGAAACAATTAAATAAATTATTCCCATTATTTTTTTATTCATTTTTATCTCTCCTATCAAGTAAAAAGCAACTATATCTAGAAAAATTGGGATTATAAAATCTATCATTTCTAAGTATTATTCCCCATTTATCTTTCATATATTTACTTTCATGTTCAAATCTAATTTTTTTCTCACCTTTTGTATCATATCCTCTTGTTTTTGATTCAAAATGAAATAATTCAACTTGTGGTAAAAAGACATTATAATATCCTTTTTGTAATAGTTTAATATTAAAGTCTACATCGTTATATGCTACTTTTAAGTCTTCTTCTAATCCTCCTACCTCATCAAATTTTTTCTTTGAAACCATTAAACAAGCCGCAGTATTAGCACTATAATTATAAGGAACACGAAGTCTTCCAAAATATCCTAAATCATCTCTTTCACGTCCCAAAAAAGCATGAGAAGCTACTCCACCAATACCTAAGACTACACCACCATGTTGCACAGTAGAATCTGGATATAGAAGTTTTGCACCAACACATCCAATATGTTTTTGCATAGCATAGCCAACCATTATACTAAGCCAAGAATCAGTTATTACTTCAGTATCATTATTTAATAACAAAATAAAATCTGTATTTAAATTTTTTATAGCATTATTATTTATTTTTGAATAATTAAATTCACTTTTATCTTCAATAACAGTTATATTATTATGTTCTTTACTAATCATTTTTAAATATTTAACTGCTTCTTCATCACTTGTATTATTATCTACTATTACAATTTCAAAATTTTTATATTTAGTTTTTTTATAAATAGAATTTATACATTTTTCCAAATCTTCCTTATGATTTTTTGTTGGTATTATTATTGATATTTTAGGTTCTTTATCATATAAATATTTAATTTTATAAAATGGTGTTTTTTCATCTACTTCTACTTCAGCATTTATTTTTCTTCTTTTTAAAGCATCAGTTAATGCTAATTTTCCAGCACTTTTTACATATGTTTTATTAGAATTATCCGCAGAGGTGGATGTAATAGATTTTCTCCAATGATAAAGTACTCTTGGTATATGATTAATATTGTTAGTTTTTTCAGTTATCTTTAAAAATAAATCATAATCTTGTGCACCATCATATTTGCTATCAAAACCACCAACACTATCAAATATTTTTTTTCTAACTACAGCAAAATGACAAATATAATTCATACTTAAAAGTGTATCGGGAGAATAATCAGGTTTAAAATTAACTTCACAAAAATTACCTTTTTCATCTAATTTATCTTCATCGGTATATATCAAATCTAATTTTTTATTTTCATTTAAAGATAAAGCAACATAATAAAGTGCTGACTCATCTAATACATCATCATTATCTAAAAATCCAATAAATTCACCATTTGCAATATTTACAGCACTATTCATACATTTTGAAATCATTCCATTTTCCTTACGATAATAAATTTTTATTTTTGGATTATCTTCATAACTTTTTAATACATCTAAAGTATTTTTATTAGTAGAATTATCATCAGCAATACATATTTCAAAATTTTCATATGTTTGATTTAGTACTGAATTTATACATTCTTTTAATACATTAGCTTCTGCATTATAAACTGGAATAATAATACTTATAAGTGGTTTATATTTTAATTGCACTTTTTTATCATAATTTTCAATATCTTTTAACCATTTATTATACTCACTATCGATTTGAGGATTATAATATGTTTTTACTTCTGGATGAATATAATTTTGTAAAAATGAATTAAAATATCTTTTTAATTTTTTTGGAGGAATTAAGAAGTGATGTCTAGTCCACATTAACTTTATTGTTTTTATTATTGGTCTAATTAGTAATACAAGTCTATTATATATAACTCTAAATGGTTTTGTAATTACTTTTATACTTCTTATTATATAACCATAATTTTTATCTAATATTACGTATTCTTCATCTTTAGAATAAATTATTACTTTTACTCGTTTAGTATTTTTAGGTAAAGAACAATCTAAATCAAAAAAATTAACATCTAAATCCATTTGTGATTTATCTATTTTTTGTTCTTTATTATTTATTAATAATATTATTTTATTTATTTTAAAGCTTGTATAACCAGTAATTTTTAATTTTGGATTAATAATTCCATATAAAAATTTTTTTTCTATCTGTATGTTCATTATATCATAG
>CANPWS010000014.1 GCA_947584955.1 uncultured Bacilli bacterium
AGAAAAAAATAAAGAATTCCTTGATTTTACTTGGAATTCTTTTACTAACTTAACATAATAAATAACTTAACATAAACCTAAAAAAAATAGATTAAAATTTTATAATCTACTTTTTAAATAATTATACAAAATATAGTATTCCAAAATGTGTGTAAATTTTATTTAGGTCTCCATAGTCTTGAAGAACCTATTTTTTTATTTATTTTTTATTTCTTCAATCTTATTATTTATATCTGGTAAGAAGAATTTAAATGTATTTATTATTATAATTGCAATTGGTAATGATAAAACAATTCCCCAGAATCCTCCAAGTATTCCTCCTGCAAAAACAGCAAAAATACTTACTAATGGATGTAATTGGTTTGTCTTACCATAAATTTTTGGTCCAATTATATAGCCATCAATTTGTGGACAAATTACAACTACTAAAAGTGTTAAAATAAATAATTTTGTACTAACAACACTAGCAATTAATAATGCAAGTATATCTACTATTAAAGCTCCAAAATAAGGAATTATTGTCGTAAAAGCAGCTAATATACCTAAAACTAAATAGTTAGGATGTCCTATTATAAAGAATACAAATGTATATTCAACTAATTGAACTAATATATTTTGTCCTAATCCTACACAATAATTACTAAGTTCATTATCCATCATCATTACATAGTTAAGAGATTTTTTTCTTCTTATTAATTTTTTCTTGCAGAAATTTCTAGTCTTTTCCATATCAATTAAGAAATATACAGCAGAAAATATTATTATAACTAAATTTGTAACTACACTAATTGAAGCATTAACAACACTAATTGCACCATTTGAAATATGACTACCTATATTAGTGATAATATCTGATGATATTTCTGAAATAGATGTTTGAAGTACTCCTAAGTTAAGTTCATATTTGCTAGAAATATCAGATATAAATACAGAAATATTACTTAAGAATAATAGTATTTGATCATATAACATTGGTACTATTAATATTATTATTGTTACTATAAAGCCTATTCCTAAAAAGCAAACTATTCCAATTGCTAACCATTTAGGAAGTCCTAAATTTTGTAATTTAGAAACTACTGGATGAAGGGCATATGCTATTGCAAAAGCTACAAAAAATGGGAAAAATATATCTATTACTTTTAAAAATATTCCAAGCCATAAATCTTTTATAGAATAAACTAAACAAACTATTGCTACTAAAATTAAAATATTTAATAATTTATAATTTACTTTTGTTTTATGCATTTTTTTCACTCTCCTTTTCTAATATTATTGTTATTGGTCCATCTCCAACTAAATTAATTTCCATTTCTTCACCAAATATCCCTTCTTCTACTTTAATATATGATCTTAGCTTTTCATTAAATTTATTATATAATATTTTAGCTTCTTTCCCATTTAATGCTTTTTTATAAGATGGTCTATTACCCTTTTTAGTATCTGCATATAAAGTAAATTGACTTACGGATAAAATACTTCCATTTTCTTCTAATATATTTTTATTCATAACTTTATTTTCATCATCAAATATTCTAAGATGTAATATTTTATTTACTAAATAATCTATTTCTTTTTCACTATCATTTTCTGTAAAACAAACTAATATTAACATACCATAATCTATTTTACCTACTTCTTTATTTTTTACGACTACACTTGCTTTTTTACATCTTTGTACTACTACTTTCATTAGTTCATATACCTTTCTGCTTTCTTAATAAAACTAAGATTATTTATATCTATTAAAAATTTATTTAATTTATCTACATCTTCGACTAAAATACTTAAATTATATACTTTATATTCACTTTTATTTATTGTTGTTATACTATCTATTCCTATACCACTTGCAGATGCTTTTGCTATTATTTCTAATAAATTATTATCAGAATTTGTATATATAATTATATCTGTTAAATATTTTTTATTATTTACTTCGTTCCATTTAACATTTACTAGTCTTTCATCTAAATAAGCAATATTTTTACAATTAGCTCTATGAACTGTTATACCACTTCCTTTAGTAATATATCCTACTATATTATCTTTATAAACTGGTTTACAACAATTACTAATACTTACTTTTATGTCCCCAGCACCTTCGACCAAAATATCATTTTTTAAATCTTCTTTTTTATAATTTGTTTCATTTATCTTTGGGGTTAAATCTTTTTTATTATTTTCTGATTTATTTAATACTTTTATTACTTCAGCAGGAGTAAATTTACCAGTTGCTATTCCAATATAAAGTTCATTTACATTTGTTAATTTTAATTCATTTATTAAGTATTGTAAATTTTTATTAGATAAAGTCTCAGAAATACTTAAATTCATTTTTCTTATTTCTTTTTCTAATAATTCAGTACCTTTTTCTAAATTATCATCTTTTTCTTTTTTAGAATAATAAGATTTTATTCTATTTTTAGCTCCACTTGTTACTACAAAGTTTAACCAATCTTTGCTTGGTTTAGAATTTTTATTAGTATTAATTTTTATAATATCTCCACTTTTTAAAACATAATTAAGTGGTACTATTGTATCATTTACTATTGCTCCGACCATTTTATCTCCGACTTCACTATGTACTTTATAGGCAAAGTCTACAGTAGTTGATCCTTCTGGTAATTCAACTACATCGCCTTTTGGAGTATATACATATACTACATTACTTGCTAATAAATCTTTTTTTATGGAATCTACAAATTCCATTGAAGATGTTACTTTATCATTAAGTTCTATTATACTTCTAAAAAATTCTAATTTTTGGTCTACTGTTTCATCTTTATTTTTATCTTTACTTTTTTCTTTATATGACCAGTGTGATGCTATACCATACTCTGCTATTTTATCCATTTCATATGTTCTTATTTGAATTTCAAATAAATAACCATCTATTCCAGATACGGTTGTATGTAATGACTGATATAAATTAGACTTTGGCATTGCTATATAATCTTTAAATCTTTTAGGCACAGGTTTATATTTTGAATGAATTAATCCTAAGGCTAAATAACATTCTTGAACTGTATTTACAAAAACCCTAAGTGCTAGTATATCATAAATGTCGTCAAATTTTTTTCCTTTATTCATCTTCTCATATATACTATAAATACTTTTACTTCTTCCTTTTATTTCATGAGTTATATTGTTTTCTTTAAGTAATGATGATACTTCATTCATCATTTTATTAACGGCATTATCTCTTTCTGATTTTTTTAAATTTAACTTTTCTACAATATCATAGTATGCTTCTTTTTTTAAATATCTAAGGGATAAATCTTCTAATTCTGATTTTATTTTATATATTCCAAGCCTATGAGCAATAGGTGTTAATAGTTCTAATGTTTCTTTGGCTTTCTTCTTTTGTTTATCTAAAGGAAGTACATACAAAGTTCTCATATTATGAAGTCTATCAGCTAGTTTTATAATTATTACTCGTACATCTTCGGCTAAACCTACTAGTATTTTTCTTTGATTACTTGCGGTTTTCTCTGAATCTATATTAAAATTTATTTTGTTTATTTTAGTAACCCCATCTACTAAAAGTGCTATTACTTTACCAAATTTATTTTCTATTTCAGATAAATCTGCCCCTGCTTCTTTGATAACGTCATGTAAAAGTGCCGCAGAAATTGCACTAGCATCTGCATGTATTTCTGTTAAAATTAATGCTACATTTAAGGGATGTTCAATATAATCTTCTCCAGATATTCTCTTTTGACCAAAATGTTTTAAAAAAGCATAATTATACGCATTTCTTATTAATAATAAATCTTCTTCATTATCATTATAAATTTTTATTTTCTCTATTAAATCATCTATAGTTATCATTTGCGTCTTTATGCTCATTGTCGTTTTCCTCCTAAATATATTATACAATAATTAAGTTTATTTTTAAAGGAAAAAGATTAGTTATACATAAATTTTATATATTACTAATCTTTTTATTAATAACATTTAGCTAAACTACCTTTAGATGCTGTAATTTCAAACTTTTTAGATGTTTTATTGTATTTAACATATTGTGTCTTTAAATTACTACCATCACTAAGTATAGTCTCTTCATCTTTTAGGTATTCTCCACTTATTAAGGAATTTATTTCTATTACACAATTTCCTGTAAAAAATGAAGTACTAGCAGTACTATCTTTAATATTTACATATACTTCCGCAGCAGTTAAGATAGATTCTTTTCTTCTTTCATCATCTTTTTTATTTTGTTTTTCTAGTGTTGAAGCTATTTGTGGTACTCCAATTAACATTATTGCTAAAAGTACAACTATTACTGCAATTAATTCTACTAAGGTAAATCCTTTATTATTTTTAATCATAAATTCATCCTCCTTTTAACAAGCTGCTTTAGTACATGTATTAGTTATTTTAAAGTCTTTTCTAAAGCAATAATTACTTAAATCGGCAGTCTTTCCATCACTTAATTCTATAGTTTTTTCTGTTAAATTCATTTCATATAATTTATAAGTACTAATTACACAATTTCCATTTTTAAACTTTGTATAATCAAATTTTCCTTTATATAAATCTACATATATAACCGCAGCATCTTCTACAATTTTCCACATTTGTGCATCTGATTTACTTCTATTTCTTTCAACTGATGAATATATGCTAGGTAATGCTATTAATAAAATTATTACTACTATTGTAAGTACAGCAAGTAATTCTACTAATGTGAATCCTTTATTATTTTTCATAAATTTCACCTACGCTTATTTGAATAAACATTTTACCTTTCCTGATGGTAAGCTATCATAAAATACATTTTTTCTTCCTTCTTTACAGACATATCCTGTAAAAGTATTTCCATCATTATCTTTTAAATCACTATCATTTATTACCCCTGCACTTTTTAACTGATCAGTATAAATACAACATGTACCACTTGTAAATTTAGCATAATATCCTGATGAAAAGCTATTTTTTTTACTTTCTGCATAACTACCTGCATCTGTAGCTATTATTTGTTTTTGACTTTCTAAAGTATTTTTTTTATTTCTATCTACAGAAGATGTAATACTAGGTAATGCAATTAACATTATAGCTGCAAATATAACTATTACTGCAAGTAATTCTACCAACGTAAAACCATTATTCTTTTTTATATTTTTCATATTCTTTACCTTCCTTATTAATTATAAAATACTTTTTTAATAATTACAAGTATTAATATTTAAATTAGGTAAAGTTAAAAATTTATGATGTCTATATTTTATTTACAATATCCATAAACTTTTCCATTATCTAATTTTCCATTTTTATAATAGAAAAGTTCACTAACACTTACTATTTTATATCCATTATCTAATAATTTAGGTATAACTATATCTAAACTATTTAATGTTGATTTATATATATCATGCATTAAGATAATATCTCCGTCTTCAACACTATTTAGTATTTTATTAGCAATTCTTTTACTATTTTTATATTTCCAATCTAAAGTATCTATATCCCAAATTATTATTGGCATATTAGCTATTTTTTTTATTTTTCTATTTACAGATCCATAACTTGGTCTTAATAAATTGGGATATACTCCTACTGTGTTATATATTAATTTACTTGTTTTATCTATTTCTTCTTTAATTACTTCTTCACTATATTTAGTAAGTAATTTATGATTAAATGTATGATTTCCTATTTCCATTCCACTTTCTTTTAATTTTTCTAATACTTTTTCATTTCCTTTAATATTTTTTCCCATTACAAAAAAAGTTGCAGTTACTTTATATTTATTTAATACATCTATTACTTTACTAGTATTATAGTTTGGTCCATCATCAAAAGTAAATGCTATTATTTTATCTTCTTTATTTATAGTACTATTTTTATAAAAATCATAATCTGTATCTGTTAAAGCTATATTATTATTTTTTATTATATTTAATTTTTTTATGTTACCGTTTTTTATTTCTAACTTAGTTTCTTCTTCACTTATTATTCCTTCATTTATTATTGTTTTATATAATGATATTATATTTTTATCACTATCATAGTCATAATCTATATATATTTTATCATTTGAATTTTTTAAAAGGTTTTTATTTATATAACTAGATATATAATTATCTATATTCTCTTTATTAAAATATGGATATTCTATTAATATATTGTTTTTTTCTATACTTTTTGATGTTATATTTTCTTTACTAAATATTATAATAAATATTAATGTTAAAATAAAAAAGAATAATATTTTTTTCATTTTTTTCACCTAATAAAATATATTATTTTTATATTATAAATTATACTTAACTATTCGTATTTTATATTAATTCCTTCAAATTCTACATCTAAAAACTTTTTACTTGATAAGTAATCACACATATGGACAAATCTTTCTATAGCTGTTTTAGGTACTGGTAATACTTCATTTCCATTGTAATCTTTATTCCATGGTCCCATATGGGAACTTACTATCTTACATAATACTTCTAATTCTTCTTCGGTTAATTTTAATTCATTTTTGTTTTCTTTTATATAATTTGCTATTAAAAGTGGATGTTCTACTTTAGTGTATTTTTCATGATTAATACCTGATTTTAAACCATCATGTAATATTAAGGCCATGATTATAAGATCTTTTTCTTGGTCTTTAAATTTATTTAATACAGGATTAGCTAGTAATTCATGAGCTATTTTTACTGCTACTTTGGTATGTTTTACTAATCCACTTTCACTTGCTGCAAATTTGGGATGATATTTTCCTGTTGATGACGCAGGAATTTCAAAAAAATAATCTGGTAATTTGTTTATCATATATATTGCTGACTGTTTAATATTTTCATTTTTTATATATTCTAATTCTTTTTTAAATACTTCTTCTTTATTCATAACTACTTCCTTACTTTTACATCTAGTTTATTATATGGTATTTCAATATTGTTTTCATCTAATTTTTCTTTTATTAGTTTTAATACTTTCCTTTTTAAGGCATATTGAGTCATTGGAGTGCATTCTATAGATATTTTATATACTACTGAAGAGTTTGATAATTCATCTATTCCAAGTAATTTTATATCTCCAATTACTTCTTTATTTTCTTTTATTTTATCATTTAGACTTTCTAAGATTTTTTCTAATTTATTAATATTTGTATCATATGAAACATTTATATCTATTACTAAATTTGCAGGGGAAAGATTATAATTAATAACTTCAGTTATAGAACTATTTGATAATATTAATACTTCTCCTGTATAAGCTTTTATTTTAGTGGTTTTTAGTCCTAATCCTATTACTTCACCTTGAAAACCATTTATTTTTACATAGTCTCCCACTGCATATTGATTATCAAATATTATTGCTATTCCAGATATTAAATCTTTTGCTATGTCTTGAAATGCTAATCCAATAATTACTGCAGCTATTCCTAAAGATGCTAACATACTTGTTGTATCTACTCCATATAGTTTTAATATTGATAAAATCATAAAAATAGCAATTAAATATTTTATTATATTATTTACTAATGAAACAATAGTATTTTTTCTTTTAGTAAATCCATTACTTGTTTTTATATTTCTGCTTACTTTATTTATTATTCCTTTTAATATGAAATAAATTATTACTCCTAGTATTATATATACTATAGGTAAATATACTTTTTCTTTTAATAAAAACTTCATAATACCCTCCATAAAATTAAAGATTATTGCTAATCAATAATCTAAAAATCATCTCTATCTCTTAAAAATGGTGGGATATCTAAATCGTTATCTATGTCTATATTACTTCTTGATTCTCTATACATATCATCTTTATTTGAGTTATTAAAATTATGATAAAGTGGCTCTGATGGCTGTTCAAATCCTGTTGCTATTACAGTTACGATTACTTCATCTGATAAATTTTCATTAATAACTGCCCCAAATATTGTATTTATATCAGTATTAGCAGCGGTTCTTATTATTTCTGCCGCTTCTTCTACTTCAAATAATGTTAAATTACTTCCTCCTGTTACGTTGATAATTGCATCAGTGGCTCCATTTATTGATGTTTCTAAAAGTGGTGAATTTACTGCTTGTCTTGCTGCTTCTACTGCTCTATCTGATCCACTTCCTACTCCTATTCCAATAAGGGCATTTCCTCTATCTTTCATAACGGCTTTTACGTCAGCAAAATCTAGATTTACTAATCCTGCAACAGCTATTAAATCTGATATTGATTGTACTCCTCTATGTAAAATATTATCAACTTCTCTAAATGCTTCTAACATTGGAGTAGATTTATCTATAAGTTCTCTTAAACGATCATTTGGTATTACTATTAGTGTATCTACATGTTTTTTTAATTCTTCAAGTCCTGCTAGGGCTTGTTCCATTCTTTTCTTTCCCTCAAAACTAAATGGTTTTGTTACTATTCCTACCGTAAGTGCTCCTAAGTCTTGGGCTATTTCAGCAACAATTGGACTAGCTCCTGTTCCTGTTCCGCCTCCCATTCCGCATGTTACAAAAACCATATCTGCGCCTTTTAAGGCTTCTTCTATTTCTGCTTTACTTTCAAGTGCTGCCTCACGACCAATTTCTGGATTTGCTCCTGCTCCTAGACCGTCTGTAAGCTCGCTTCCTATTTGAAGTTTTATTGGTGCCAATGAAGTATTTAAGATTTGTAAGTCAGTATTAGCAACGATAAAGTCAACACCTTTTAAGCCTGATTCTATCATCCTATTTATGGCATTACATCCTCCACCCCCAACACCGATTACTTTTATTTTTGCTAACTGATCCATCTCTAAACCAAACATGTTATTCATTTTTTTCCTCCTTACCTGCTATAAAACTTCCAAATATTTTGGTAAATATCATATTATCTTTCTTTAAATTTTTACTGGGTGTTAATAATTTTTCTTCATCCGTACTACTTATCATAGTAACTTCTTTTCCTCTAATTTCCATCTTATCTATAAAATATTTTATCATTCCAAGTGCTACTGTATATTTATTATTTCTAACTCCAAGCGTACTTGTTGTATATATTATAACATCTTTTGATAAAATTTCAAATACCAAATGCTTAAAAGATTTCATTTCTGTAACTCCACCAGTTATTATAAGATATGATATATTCTGTTTAGCTAAATTAATTATACCTTTTTTAGCATAATTAAGTATTTCCTCTAATCTATTCATACATACTTCGCTTACTTCTAACTGATTTAGTTTTAATTTCTCTCCTTTTTGATTTGTAACTTCATAGACCTCTGAAATTTGACAAAATCTTTTATTTGCACTTGCAAATTTTTCTTTGATTATTCTAGCATCTTCACTTTTTACTCCATATATATAAGATAAATCTTTTTCTATATTCAATCCCCCAAGTTTTATTATATCTGTATTTACAAATTTGCCATTATTTATTACTGATATTGTTGTTATTTCATGTCCTATATTTATAATAGCCCCTACTTTATTTTCTAAATTTTTATTTCTTACTTCATAATAATCTGCAAGACCTGATAATGTTATATCTGTTATTTTTAATCCTGCTTCTTCAATTACTTTAACAACTGTAAGCACATTTTCTTTTGGTACTGCTACCATAAGTCCTTTTAATGCTAGTGTTTTACTATTTTTTCCTACTGGAGAATTAACTACTTTATTATTATCTAAAATAAATTCAAGTGGTACTACAGTAACTAATTCATAGTCAGATGGTAATTTATTATATACCGAATTTTTAATTACTTTAGAAACATCATCTGATATAATTATACCTTCTTCATTTGTTATATCTGTACTTCCTGTTACATATATAAATTTAGCATTATCACTAGGAACATTTACAATAACTTTTTCTATTGCTATTTCTAGCATACTATTTATTTTTTTTATTCCTTCTTTAATACTATTAACAACCTGAGTTTCATTAACAATTAAACCTTTTTTTATTCCTTTTGACTTTTCACTATAGGATGCTAAAATATTAATCTTATTGTTATAATGCTCTCCTACTACAAATTTAATCGAATCAGACCCAATATCAATACTAGAATATACTTTTTTCATGATATCAACTCTCCTAAAGTAATACATATTAATTATACAATATTTTTTATTTTTTGTATATATTTTTAAAAAATAACTTATAAAAAAGAATTAATTTGTCTAAAAAAAGATAATAAATTAATTAATCTATCATCTTTTATTTATTATATTATTTTCTTTCTATTTTCATTTTCTCTATATTTATAAAATTTTTTATTTGTTTGTATTTCCTTTAATAAGGTTTTAACTAATTTAGATTTATTACTATCTTTTTCTACTATATTTAGATACTTATCACCTTTTGTTATATTATCTTGATAGTAATATTCTCTAGCTATTATTAATGATGCTATATTTTTTTCTTCTTTTTCTAATCCTAACATTTGACAAACTTCATCAATATTTTTTCCTTCTTTTATTAATTTTGCTATTTGTTCTATTTTTTCTATTTCATAATAATTATTATCTTTTTCAAAATCTTCTGTAGTCATCCTTACATATGCTTTTTTATTTGTATTAGAAGTTTGTCCATTTATTCTTCTAACAAGCTCTGTATAATCATATTTTACTGCTTGATTTTTACTTAGTTCAGTAGCTATTATAAAATAATTAGATGCTGCATCTATATCTTGTTTTTTCATATACATCATTCCAAGATATGAATATATAAAAGTTTTTGGCTTTTTTGTCTCTAATAATTTTTTATATATTTCGATAGCTTTATTATAATCTTCATTTCGGTATGCAACTTCCGCTTCTTTTAATAAAGAGATATAATCTATTTTTAATCCTTTAGTATATTTTCTTAAATATATTTTATTATTATTTTCTCCTAATTTAAAAGAAACAATGTTAGGAAAACTTTCTAAAACTTTATTTAATATTAATTTATTTTCTTCACTAATATCTTCTAATACAGCTATTCCTTTTTCATTTAATGTTGTTATTTTTTCTAAGATATATTTTTTATTTTCCTCTTTTGCATCTATTTCTTTTATAAAAGAAGTTATCTTATTAGTTTTTTCTAATTCTTGTGTCTTATCTTTAATACTATTTAATAATTGATCTAAGTTATTTGTATTTATTTTTGAATCAGATAATTTATTTAATTTTAAAATTATATCTAAATATATTTTAGCTATTTCATAATTTTTATTTGTTATTTCTTTATAAAATTTTTGTACATAGACATTTATACTATTTTCAAATTTTTTTAATGCGACATAATTAATAGCATTTAAAGTTTTTAAAAATGTCATATCATTTTCTAATAAATTTATTTTTAATAAATCCAGAATTAGAAATTCATACTTTTCTTTTCCTACTTCTTTTAAATAATTATTTATTATATTTATAGTTTTATTAATATTACCTTGTTTTAAACTTATAACTATTTCTTGAGCATAATATTTATTTACAAAATTTAAATCTTCCATTTCTATATTTACATTGGTTTCTTGCTTTTCTTCGCTAGGATTTATTTTTTGTCTTTCTTCTATTTTGTTAACTAGATTTACTATATCTTTTACTAATATCAATATATTTTTATTTTGTATACTATTATTAATTTTTTCATTCTCGTTAGATATTTCAAGAGCTAATTTATAATTTTTTCCTTTTATTGCATCAATTATATTATTTGTATCTAATACTGTAATTTCTGGTAATTTTCCTGTTAAATCTATTTCTAGGTAAGTTTTTAATAAGTTATATACTTGATGCTCTGAGTATGATAATCTATGATTGGTACGTATTGTTTCTATAAATTCTAAGGCTTCAATATAATTTTTATTTTGTAATAAATTTGTTATTATATTTCTATTATCATTTTGTACCATTAGAGCTTTTTTTAATAATTTTTTAAATATTCTTTCTTGTAATATTATTTCGTTATTATTATCTTTATTTTGTAATTGTTCTAATGCTCTTATAAATTTTTGGTAGAATGCTAATTCACGTACATTATTTTGTTTTGTTACGTTGTTATATTTTTTATTTTGTGAATTTAATTTTATATCTGTTAATCTTATATCTTTTACTTGATTTTGATATTTTTCTGGTAATTCTGTTATCATATTAAGTAAATATAGGAAATATTTATTATCTGCTTCTTCATCTTTATTGTCTTTAGTTATATCACAAAGTTTATCGTAATATTTAAATACTTCTTCATAGTCTTTAACTAAAATATAGTTAAAAAATAATTGTAGTACTGCTTCTTGGTTATTAGGATCTATCTCTAAAATTCTTTTATATACTTCGGATGCTTTCTGAAATTCTTTTTCTGTTATTAATTGTTTTCCATATAATAATAGTTCTTCTTTGTTTAATTCATTTATTTTTTCTTCTGTTTTCATTTTCTTTTTTCTCCCTTTTTAAATTGCCTTATATATTATCATGTTTTATTATATTTTTCAAGTTTTTTCATAGAAAAAGAGTCATTCTGATGACCCTTTTAATTTTGGCAATAGAAAATTGGTTCATTTAAATACCATTTACCATTTTCTAAATACATATATGTTTCTGTATTTCCATATGCTATTATTGCTTCAGTATCTTTTTTATTTTTTATTGTATATTCATTTTCATATGAAACATTTTCAATAATACATGGTTTATCTTCAGCAGTTTTATTTATAAATAATCTTTGATATACTGTTAGAAAGCTTCTATTTGGATTTTCGAATATTTTTGATCTTAAATATTCTCTTTTAGATTCTACTATCATATCATCTATTATTCCGTTTATTACTTCAAAATTACTTATTCCTAAATCTACTTCATTATATTTAGTTTCACCTTGCATCATATATTCTTCTGTAACTGGTACTTCTCCTTGAGATAGAATATAATAGATATAACTATAATAAATTAAATCTTTTATTCTTTCATCTGTAAGTTCTGTTTTTACTACACCTTCATCATTTTTATTATTTGTTTTTTCTTTAGGATTTTTTCCTATTATTAATAATATTACTATTATAGATGCTAATATAACTGTTATTATTAATATAATTTTTAAAACTTTTTCTTTATTTTTCATATTTTTTACCTCACATTGCTATATATTTTACTGTTATTGTATATTTTTTATACCTTTTCCAAAGTGAATCTTCATCTGAACATAATGCTTCACATGTATCTTTTTCAATATTATATGTTCCAGTTTCACATTTTTTACATTTTGTTCCATTTAATACTGTTCCTTCTGGACAAGATGTAATATCATCTTCATTGCAAGTAGCTTCATATGTAGAACCACACCACCACTCTTCTCGAAAATCACAATATTCATCCAACCCTATCCTTCCAATAACATCAGATATAAAAGTATCACAATTATGATAATACCCCCAAGGAGCACAATAATCATACATATAATGAGTAGAATGCGCGGCATCAGGAACAGCTACGTATGGACAATTACGACTACTTGTAAGGCTATTTCTATCCAATCCACTAACTGTATGCAATGTCTCCCCATTTTTACATTCAGGAATACCAACTAGACCATTTGAGTAATCTTCAAAATAATTACTAGGAGAAGTCTTAAAATCACCACCACAGTCCCAATAAGGATTAGGATAAGAATTACATTTCTTTATTCTTTTATCAACCTTTAATATAGTATCGTGACTATTACAAAATTTTCCATCAAGAGTATCTTCTTCATTGCAAAAACAAACTTGAGGATCTGATGTTTTTGGAGTATAAGAACATACGGTTCCTTCGGGTGCATCATAATCTGTAAGCCCTCCAGAAACTGTATAAGTTAATAATCCATTACTTCCAAGGCTATAGCTTTTTATATTTCCATTATCTACTGTTATTGAAGTAATACTTGTTGCACCTGAATCAAGTTTATATGTTCCAGTATAAATACCGTTTATAGTATAACCAGCAATCACCGTAAACGTTGCTGTTAAATTTCTTTCTAACGTAACGACTAACTTTTTAGAATTATAATTACCTGCTTTATCTTCAACCCATAAATAATAAGTTCCTGCTTCGCTTATATCATATGTCATTGTAACAACATCTGTCCTTGCTGTTATTGTTGTCCAGTCTTTATCACTATATGATGATGATTTATTTACTTTATATTTTACTACCCCTGATAATGTATCTTGAAATTTTCCTGTTAACTTTTTACCACTATTTGTAAATGAGTTTATTACTGGCTTTTCTGTATCTATTTTTACATCATATTTAGTAACTCCTGAACATGTTCCTGCTTCATTACATACTTGTCCATTATATGTCTTTCCATTACTTGTCTTAGGAACGGTTATATTTTGTCCTTCTTTTTTGGTTGTACTTGCATCATATAAATAATATTTTACTCCACTTGGTGAACTCGTTACATTTTTTAATTCTAAGTCAAAACCACTTTTATGCCAGTTTCCTGATGTTATTCCATCACTTGATACAATATTGGCTATAATTGTTGATTGATCTACCTTTATTACTTGAGAACAAATCTCTTGTGATACTTGATCTATAATATTAGTTATAGTTACACATACTTTAATATTTGGACTAGAGA
>CANPWS010000015.1 GCA_947584955.1 uncultured Bacilli bacterium
TGCATTATTATAATAATAGGAAGTAGTAAAAAGGATGGTCCTATTCCTATTCCACTTATAATAAGTGCAACTATTACTAATAATCCTGTTATTAAAAAGTTTATCAAATTACTTGTAGCGGTAGAAATTGGAAGTATTTCTCTTGGAAAATATACTTTTTTAATTATTCCTCCATTAGCTACTACTGATGCAGCACTTTGTAATACAGTCATATTAAAAAATGTCCAAGGAATTAATGCTACTATTAAAAATGCAGTATAATTATCTATATCATTTTTTAATATAAAAGGAAAAACTAAAGCATAAATTAATAATTGAAATAATGGACTTAAAAAGCTCCAAAAGACTCCTAAAAATGATTTTTTATACTTTCCTCTAAATTCTTTTCTTATTGAAGTTTTTAAAAATTCACGGTAATTAATTATTTCTTTTATTTTACTCATATACTTCACCTACCCACAAACTTTGGTATATTCTTTTAATACATCCTTGGTCTTTCCATCTAATCTTATTTCACCATCATATAACCAAACTGCTCTATCGCATAAAAATTCTACAGCATCTTTAGAATGTGATACAAATACCATTGTTTTTCCTTCTTGTTTTAACTCTTTCATTTTTTTCATACATTTTTCCTGAAATTTTTGATCTCCTACTGCTAATATTTCATCTATTAGTATTATATCGGCATCGACATTTATTGCAACTGAAAATGCAAGTCTCATATACATTCCTGATGAATATGTCCTAATTGGTGTATCTATATAATCTCCTAATTCAGAAAAAGATATTATATCATCTAATCTTTCATCTATTTCTTTTTTAGTAAGTCCAAATATTGAAGCGTTAAAATAAATATTTTCTCTACCTGAAAAATCGGGATGAAAACCTGCACCAAGTTCAAGTAATGATGATATTTTACCTCTTACTTTTATATTTCCCTTATTTGGATAAATTATTTTAGTTATTAATTTTAATAAAGTTGATTTACCAGATCCATTAACTCCTATTAAAGCTACTGTCTCACCTTTTTTTATATTTAAATTTATATTTTTTAATACTTCATGTACTTCTTTATTACTTTTTCCAAATCTTATTAATCTTTCTTTTAACGTATTTGCTTTATCTGCATAGATAATAAAATTTTTAGACATATTTTTTATTTCAATTGCTGTATCACTTTTCATTTTTACCTCCATAAGCTTTATTATATAATCGTTTTCTTCCTAAAACTTATATTAATTATAACATTTCGTAAATATATTAGTCAACTAAATTGATAAGTCTATTTTATTTATAACTTTATATAATATTTTTAATTATACATAAAAAAAATACCGTACTAATACAGTATAGTATTTTATTAGTTACAACAAAATGATTAAGTTTTTTAGATAAAATATGCTATTGTTAGTAATAAATTAACTATTATCGATTAATAATGAAATTAAATTTTTATAACTTATTCCATCATAATTAAATAATTTAGGATACATACTAACTAAAGTAAAACCAGGCATTGTATTTATTTCCATTAAATATACATTATCATTTTCTAAATCGTATAAAAAATCAATTCTAGATAATCCTTTTATATTTAAAATCATACATATTTTTTTTACATATTCTTTAATTTTATTAGATATTTCAAAAGGAATATTACTAGGAATTATAAGTTTTGATTCATTTACATATTTAGCATCATAATCATAAAATTTACTATTATAAGTTATTTCTCCAATTGTAGAAATAATTAAATTATTATCTGTACTAATTACAGCACATTCTAATTCTCTAGCTTTAATAAATTTTTCTACTATTACTTTATCAGAATATAAAAAAGCATTATCGATATTTTTTATTAATTCTTTTTCATTATATGCAATATTAATTCCTATCGAAGATCCATTAGATGCTGGTTTAACTATTACTGGGTAATCAAAATCTAATTTTAAATTATCTTTAGTTTTATTATGAAAAACTTTATAATCTATAGTAGGAATACCATAACTAGAAGTTATTATTTTAGTAAATTCTTTATCATAACAAACACTACTTGTTAAAGTATTAGAGCCTACATATTTTATTTTAAATAAATCAAAAAATCCTTGTAATTTGCCATCTTCTTCCATACTTCCATGAATAATAGGAAAGATAATATCTACATTATTTAAAAAAGAAATTATATTTTCTATTTTTTCTTTTTTATATTCTTCCCATGATTCTAAATATTTATATTCATCTTTGTATAAATACCAAGTATTACCATCTTTAGATATAGCTACTGGTATAACATCATATTTTACTTTATCAATGTTTTCTAGAATATTTTTAGCAGATTTACATGATATTAGATGTTCACAAGATGAGCCTCCAAATAAAACTACAACTTTTTTTTGCATATAATCACCTATTTAAATATATGTAATTTTTCTTTTTTTATTATAAAAAGAAAAAGGAACTATTTAATAGTCCTATTTCTTAAGTGTTTTATATGAATTAGATTTTTTTATTTTTTCATAACTTCAATGGCTTTTCTCATATTAAGTTCATATTTTAAAACATCAAGTCCACCTATTTCTTTTAAAAACTCTTCTTTTGTCATATTATACTTTTTAGCCATTTCTTCAGCGTCTTTTAATACTTGCTCATCAGTTATATTTATTTTTTCTTCTTTTATTATTTCTTCAAGCAAGTAACGATATTTTACTCTATTAATAGCTTCTGGTCTCATACTTTCTAAAATTTTATCTTTAGTAGTATTAGCATATTTTAAATAGATATCTTCATTCAAGCCTTGCATAGCAAGTCTATCAAGCATATTTTCATACATTCTAGAAAGTTCATCTTCGACTATTTCATCATCTATTGTAACTTCCATATTTTTAGCAGCTTCTTCTAATAAATTATCTACATATTTATTATCTGCGTCCATTTCTTTTTTAGCTTTTATTTCATCAGAGATCATATTTTCTAAATCTTCTTTAGTTTTGATACCTTCCATATCTAAATCTTCAAAAAATTCTTTATTTAAAGTTGGTACTGTTCTTGTTTTTATATCATTTACTTTTACTTTAAATACTACTTTTTGTCCTTTTAATTCTTCACTCTGATAATCTTCTGGAAATGTAAGTTCAAGATCTTTTGTACTACCTTTTTCAAGTCCAATAAGACCTTCTTCAAATCCTGGAATAAAAGTATTACTACCTATTTCTAATTGATAGTTTTCAGCTTTTCCACCATCGAAAGCTACTCCATCATCTTTAAATCCTTCAAAATCAATTATTGCTATATCGCCTTGTTCTATTTTTCCATCTTTTTCTGCTATTTCAGCATAATGCTCTAATAAATGTTCTATTTCATGTTCTATTTCTTTTTTAGTTACTTTTACTGTATCCTTTTTAACATTTAAATCTTTATATTTTCCAAGTTTAACTGGTGATTTAACAATAAAAGTAAATTTTACTTCTAATTCTTCATCTGATACTTTAACAATATCAATTTTTGGTTCTAATACAGGTATAATATTTTCTTTTTCTATAATTTCATGATATCTTTCATGAATTAATTCATCCGCAGCATCTAAATAGATATCATTTTTTCCATATTTCTTTTCAAAAATATTTCTTGGTGCTTTTCCTGGTCTAAAGCCATCTATTTTAGCAGTTTTATTTAGCTTATTAAATGCTTTAGTTTGAGCGTTTTCCCATTTTTCTCCTTCGACTTTAAATTCAATTACTTTCTTCATTTTTTCCTCCTACAATATATCAAGTATTTCTACATTATATTTTCCATTTGGACTTTCTACAGCACAAATATCTCCTTTTTTTCTATTCATTATTGCTTTAGCAAGTGGACTTTCATTAGATATTTTATTATTTGATGGATCTGCTTCTTTTGATCCAACTATACGATATTCATCTATTTCAGCATCATCAATATAATTAATTTTTACAGTATTACCAAGGCTAACAACATCTGTACTTCCTTTTTCTATTCTAATAATTTTTCTAATTCTAATATTCTTCCTTCAATTTGTGCTTGTTCATCTCTTGCTGCATCATAGTCAGCATTTTCAGATAAATCACCAAGAGCTCTTGCATCTTTTAAAGCTTTTATTACTTCTGGTCTTCTTACATCTTTTAAATTTGCAAGCTCTTCTTCTATTTCTAATAAACCCTCTTCAGTCAAATATACTTTGTCTTCGTTCATTTTTTTCACCTCTAACATTTCAAAATTTTACTATCTTTTTTATTCTTTGTCAAGAAAAAAAGTATATATTTTAAATTAAAATTTTACTCGTAATATATCATATGCAAAAACTTCTTTATTTATCTTAATTTTTAATATTTGTTCTGGATGATTAGCTACTTCAATTATATTACCATCTTCATCATATATTTCATTAATTACAAAAGAAAATTCTTCAATATTTGGTCCAAAAGCTACTACTTCATCACCCTTTTTAAAATAATTTCTTTGAGTTATAGTAGCAAGTTTAGTCTTTTTATCATAATCTTGTACTATAGCTAAAAAATCTTGATTTGATACTTCACATCTACCTAAAAAGTATTGAGCTTCTTTTCCTATTGTACCATCAAAAAATTGACAAATACTATCTCTATTTGCTACTCTATCTAATATTTTTTTATATTCTTTTATTTTTAAGCTAGATAAAGTATTATTATAGTAATCATCTATAGCTTTTCTATAAGTATTTATAACTACTGCAATATAATAGTTACTACGCATTCTTCCTTCTACTTTTAAAGATGTTACTCCAAGATCAATAAGTTCACTAATTTTTTCTATCATTGATAAGTCTTTACAAGACATTGTAAATTTAGTATCTGAATCTATTTTATTATTCTCGTTATATAAATCAAAATCCCATCTACATATCTGTGCACAGCCTCCACGGTTAGCATCACGATTAGTAAAATAATTAGATAAAATACATCTACCAGAATAAGATGAACACATAGCACCATGAATAAATACTTCAGTTTGAATTTTACAATCATTAATTATTTCTTTTATTTCTTCTTTGCTCATCTCTCTAGCTAGTACTATTCTTTCTGCACCAAGACTTTTAAAAAAATTAGCAACTTCTTTATTAGCTACAGAAAACTGTGTTGATATATGAATATTTAATTTAATTTTATTTTCATTAATTATATTAATTATACTAGGATCAGATATTATTATAGCATCTACTTTAGCTTCTTCCAAGGATTTTAAATATGCTACTAAATCTTCAAAATCTTCATTTTGAAAAACAATATTTACTGTAACATAGATTTTTTTATCCATATTATGAGCAAAAACACAAGCTTTTTTTATTTCTTCTATGCTAAAATTATCTGCATTTGCTCTTAAACTATAATTATTTCCTCCAATATAGCAAGCATCTGCACCATATAAAAAAGCAATTTTTAATTTTTCTAAATTACCTGCGGGAGATAATAATTCTATTTTTCTCATTATTTTAATTTTTTAATCCTTATTTTATTATTATATGTTTTTGATAATTCCTGTAAATATTCAAAGTTATCACTTTTTACTATTTTTTCAAAATCTTGACTTATCTTTCCAATAATTAAGTTATTATTCTTGTTTAACGAATAATTATTACTTAAACTATTTAATAGCATAATTAATATATCATAAACTATTTCATAATTTTCTTTTTCTAGGTTATATATTTCTTTTTCTAAATCTAATAATTTATTGTTTTTTTGCTTTAATGTATTTCCATATACTAAATTATTATAAAATCTTGATTTTATAAACTTTTCTTTTTGTTTATCTATTAATATTAAATAATTATCATGATACTTATCTAATTTTTCGTTTAACTTATCAATATCAAGATCATTATTTATTTTTTTTAGATTAATATAATTATTTTCAAAATAACTAGCTACAAATATTTTTTCATCCATCATGAATAAAGATTCTGCTACTAAAGCTTCTACTTTATATGTTAATTTTTTATTACTTATCATATGACAAAATAAATCTGTTGCTCCATTATTTAATCCATATCCTTTTCCATTTTCATCTATTAATCCACTATTTTTTTTACATCTATCATTACTAGCTAAATATAGTAATAAAAAGATATCTGCTTTATTATTTAATGAGCTTATTACATTTTTATCTACATCATAGATATTTTCATGTTTATTTATTATATCTAATGTTTTTACATTTTTTATATAATTTTTATTTAGTTCAGGACTAAATTTTTTAATAAATTCATTTACTTTATAAAAAGGATTTTCACTTAAAAAATATCTTTTATTATTTAAGATATCGAATTCATTTTTTAATTCATTAAATTCTTCTAATTTACTTTTCATCTACTTCACCTTAAATATTGTCTTAGTATTATAAAATCCAAGATAATAATCCTTTCCGTCTGTAATCTTATTTATAAAATTATTGATTATATTATAATTATTATCATTATTAAAATCAAGTACTAAATAATCTATAAATTCTATATTATTTATTTCATTAATTAGATTTATTTTATTATTATATATTATTGTTCCATTATCTTCTTCATTTATATATAATCTATCTTCTTTATTTTGAATATAATAATTTCCTTTATTTTTTTCTTTTTCAATATAATCAAAATAATTTGATAATAATTTTCTTTTAGATATAAATAATGGTATACTTCCATATACCGTATAAAATATTTTCATATTAGTATTATCTTTTATTTCTTTTATTTCTTCAATTGTTATATCCGAAGTAATATAACTATAGTTTATTCCAAGATTTTGATAGAATTTATTTGAATTTATACTTCTATTTAGATGTTCTTGATATATTACTAATTTTTTGTTTATGTTTAATTTTTTAGCTAATTGATAAACTGCTAAATCATAAAACATTATTTTATCTATATCACTTTTTTCTATTTTTATCAAAACTTCTTCTAATTTTTCTAAATCACTACTATGCATAATTTTATTTATAAGAGCTATTTTTTCTTTATCTGTTTTTATTTTAATTGCTTCATCTACAGAAATAAAAAAAGAAGATGCTACACTTAACTTTTCTATTGGTAATATTATTCCGTCAATATTTAATTTCAATAAATAAGGTATATCTTCATATTTATTTGGTTTTATAATTATTTTACTCAAAACCTCTATCCCCTTTCTTTTTAGAAATTGCTATTTTATCCCCTACTTCTACATAAGTTGTTACAAATTCTAAATTAGTATCTAAAAAATTTATATAATTTTTTATTTTGTTTACAATTCCCCTTTGATTTTTAGTTTTTATTAAGCTTTCATCTTCGACTAATTTATGAAAAGATAAATTATCTGTAATTATTACTCCATTTTTATCTAAATTATATTTATACTTGTTAAAAAAATTAATATTATTTCCTTTAGAGGCATCTATGAATATTAAATCGTATGTTCCTTTAATATTACTTTCTAATGCATCTTCATTTAAAATATTTATTCTTTTTTCTAAACTAAATTTTTTTATATTTTCTATAGCTATATTATATCTTTCATTATCTTTTTCTATAGTGGTTATTTTTATATTTTCATCTACTAAAGCCATCTTTATTGCTGAATATCCAATAGCACTTCCTATTTCCAATATTTTTTTTATTTTATTTTCTTTAATATAATTACATAAATATTCAATACCATCTTTCATCATTATTGGTATATGTTTTTCTTTAGCATAATTTTCTATTTGCTCTAGTATTTCTGATTCCATATAATCACTACCTTAAATCTAGCTTGTTATTGTAGATGCAACTTTAGCACTAGCAGAAATATATCCTGCATATGATTCATCTACAAATATATTATTATTTTCAAGAGTACTATCTAACCAAACGTATACTCTATAGGTTGTAGAACTATTATTTAATACTCCATTATAAATAATTTGTTCTTCATCTCCTGTTATAGCACCTGTTGATAATACTTGATTTCCTACTACAACAGAATATTTTAAAGCACCATCTGTTAAATCCATATCGGTTTGATCTTTAATTGTATGTAATGTTAACGTTCCTACAGCTTTAACATCACATTCATCTCCAACAAACATAACAATATCTGTACTTTTTCCTGTATCATAGTTTGTTCCTAAATCAAGATCACCAGTTATTGCTTGTCCACTTGCATATTTTATTACAAAACAACTTGCCTCCCCTTTTATATCACTATTTGCAGCACTTATTAAATAAAAAGCATATGTAACTCCTGAAGTTAAGGCTATAAATAGTACTATTAATGTAAATATTAGTGATTGCTTTTGAGTCATTTTTTTTCTACTAGTATCATTTCTTTCTTTCATTTTAGCCTCCAATTTATATTAATAATTTTATCATATTATGTATTAATTTACAAGTACTATTTTAATTCTATATAATCTCCAGAATCAAGATATATTATTCCATTTTTACCTTCCATCTTACTTACTATACTTGTATATTTATTTAATTTTTGAATTTTCGTAAGAGTAATATATACACTATTTCCATCATTCATATAAAGTAAATATCTATCTTCATCTACTTCATTTGGAACATATTCTATTTGTGATATTTTATATAACACATCATCTTCTACCTTAGAAAAATAATATGAAAAATCATCTATTTTACTATCAATATTATTTATAACTATTGGCAAAAGAAAAACATTATATTCATTATTAGCATACTTACCATTTTCTAAAATTATTTTATCATTATATAAAGCTAACATTTTATATTCTTCTATATTTATATATATTTTAAATGGTCTTTTTTTTATTTCTACTTTTTTTATATAGGGATTATCTAAAATTTTATTTTTTATTTTATAATTAAGTGTTAAAAAGTATGAAGGATAAGTATCAATACCTGCTTTTTCTATTATTTGCTTATCACTAACAATATTATTACCTGTTATATATATATTTTTTATTCTAACATGTAATATATAATATACTAGACTTATTAGTAATATTAAGATAAATACAAAAATTAAGATATTTTTAATTTTTAGTTTTCTTTTTTTTACTTTAATCCTTATCTTTTTTGTTTCCTTCATCTTTATCACCTATATAATTATTTTAATTAAATAATTTCTTGTTCTAAGATTAAATTAATATGATATTTTTCATATACTTTTTCTTTTATTATTTCAATTAATTTTATTATATCTTTTCCTTCACAATTATTTTTATTAATTATGAAATTAGCATGTTTAACACTTACTTCTGCACCATTTATATTAAAACCTTTTAAGTCGCATTTTTCAATTAATTCTCCTGCATACATATCTTTAGGATTTCTAAAAACACTTCCTGCGGATGGATATTCAAGGGGTTGTGTTTCTTTTCTTTTTTCTTTTCTTGTTTCTATTAAATTTTTAGCTTCTAAGATATTGCCATGTTCTAATTTTAATACTGCTGATACGCAAATATAATTTTTATTTTTTTTAAGTAAACTATCTCGATAATTAAACTCTAAATTTTCTTTAGTTATTTTTTTTAATTCTAAATTTTCATCTAATACAGTTACTTCTTCTACTAAGCTTGCCATATCTTTATTATAGGCTCCAGCATTCATAGCAATTGATGAACCCAATAACCCTGGTATTCCTGCAGCAAATTCTAATCCTGTTAAATCAAAATTTAAAACATCTTTAGCAAGCTTCATAAGTGGATATCCTGCTTCTACATAAGCTAAATCTCCTTCTATTTTTAACTTATTTAATTTATCTAATTTTATTATAACGCCATCATAATAACTATCTTTAAATATTACATTAGATCCATTTCCTAAAATTAAATATTTTATTTTATTATCTTTTAATATTTTTAATAAATTTATTAATTCTTCTACACTTTTTACAAATACTAATGCCTTACAAGTAACATCTAATTTATAAGTATTATATTTTTTTATATTATAGTTTTCATAAGAATCAAAACCATTTAAAATATTCATTATAATCATCCTTATCTTTAATTATTTACCATTTGTTTTAATATTTCATATATTCTAGTTGCACTATCATTTATTGCTAAATGGCTTAAATTTTCTTTTAGTTTGTTATATTTATTTTTATCATTTAAAATACTATCTATTTTTTCTATTAATATATCTATTGTTAATTCTTTTTCATTTATTAATAATGCTGCGTTTTTTTCTTCTAAATAGTGAGCATTTTTATATTGATGATTATTTGTAACATATGGGCTTGGAACAAAAATCGTTGCTACTTTTAAACTCATTATTTCTGACATTGTTGATGCTCCCGCTCTTGATATCATTAAATCTGCAACTTTCATAACTTCTGGTAATTTTGGTATAAAAGGTTCTACTTTAACATTTTTTGGTAATTTTTTATCTTTAACTTTTTCATAGTAACTTTCTCCTGTTACTATTAAAACTTCATAATCTTTATTATTAAATTTCTCTATATTATCAAAAATATTATCATTAATACTTCTACTTCCTAAACTTCCCATGACTACTAAAACTAATTTTTTATTTTTCGATAAACCATATTTTTCTTTATTAGCACTCTTAACTTTTAATGCTTCTTCACTACATGGATTACCTGTCAATATGGCTTTTCCTTTAGGAAATAAATCTATAGTATTTTCAAAACTTACTCCAACTTTATCAGCATATGAAGATAAATATTTATTTGATAGTCCTATAACGCTATTTTGTTCATGTATGAATGTTTTCTTTTTTAATTTATGTCCAGCCCAAATTACTGGTGCAGTTACATATCCACCACACCCTATTACTACATCTGGATTAAATTTCTTTATTATTTCCTTACATTTTTTTCTAGCGTTTAAAAAATTAGATAACGCTTTTATATTATCTAGTGTAATTTTTCTTTTTAATCCTGTTACGTGTAACATTTCATAATTTATGTTAAATGATGGTATTAAATCTTTTTCCATCCTATTATCTGTACCTATATATAGAAATTTGCTATCAGGCTCTTTTTCTTTAATTTTATTAATTATAGCAAGTGCAGGATATATATGTCCTCCAGTGCCACCTGCCGAAATAATTACTCTCATAAAAACCTTCCTTATTTTTTACTTTATAAGTTCTTTCACAAAATATTATATCAAAAAAAACTTAAAAAGTATATATCTAATAAATTATACACTTTTTAAATTTGTTTTATGTAAAGCTTTTATTTATTTTTTTCTATTTTAGTAACAACATATCCTAAATCTTCTATTTTATCTTTTATTATTTGATCTTCTAAATTATCATTTAAAGTTACTTCTGCTATCTTTTTTTCTAAGTTAACTTTTACTTTTTTTATACTTTCTAATTCTTTTAAAGCATCTTCAACTTTTTTAGCACAATGTTGACAACTCATTTTTTCTATATGTACTATTATTTTATTATTTTTATTAAACATTTTTATCACTCTTTTCTAATTTTAATATACACTATATTTTTATTTTTGTAAACAGTCTTATTTTAAAAAAATCTTCAAAAGTATCAACCTTTAAAGACTTTTTAATATTTATATGGCGTCCCCGAGAAGATTTGAACTTCCGACTTTCCGCTTAGGAGGCGGATACTCTATCCAGCTGAGTTACGAGGACACAATCTAATTATATCAAAAATATATAAAAAAGGGAAGATTTTATATTATTCTTCCCATAATTATTAAAAGTATTGCTAACTGATGTTGATACCTTAATATGCATTTTTTTCTTAATGTATAACTAAATTCATAAACTGCTACGAATTTATCTACAATAGATACTAACCAACTTTCCATGTACTTAGGAATTCTATTTAAATTTAAAGGAAACATGTGAGTAAAAATTATATCTTTTTCTCTATCTGTTAAATTAAATAATTCTTGAGAATTTTCTAATGACTTTCTTGAATGAATAAACATACTAAGCATTTTTTCTTTTTTTGTTATATTTTCATCAAGAAAGAAATCATGTAATAATCCTGCTCTTGCAACTTCCTTGTAATTAAGTTTTAATTTTTTTGATATTTTATATGAATAATATGAAACTCTACATGAATGATCAAATCTAGAAATTCCATGATGCACACAATTATCTATTTTTAAAAATTCTTGATTATTCATTATATCATAAACTAAATTATAATATTTTTTATCGTTATAACATTCTTCCATTTTAAGTACACCTCAGTTACTATTAATATATTTAAAATTTTTAATATTTATTATAATAAATATTTATTTTTGAATCATGTTTAGTAAGTTAATTTTAAACATATCTTTTTCTGCATGTGACTTTGATACCATAACACCTTTATATGTTGTTAATTCTTTTTGATGACCTTCGTTTAAAATATCTTCTGGTGTCAGTGTATCTAACATCACTATTTTTTGATTTTCATAGACAGTATAATGTAATACTATATCTCCATGAACTTTTGAAAACATAGGATCTGTAGGTAATTTTACTTCATATTTAACAATTGCATCTTTACTATTTTTTGATACTAATACTCCTTTAAAGTTTCCTTCTCTAAAGCTTGGATAAAAATCAAAAACTAGTTTTTTATATGCAAGCATGTTATACTTTTTCACAGATCTTTCTTTTTTTCTAAACTCGTTCTCATTTAGATATTCTATGACATAAGCATTCTTCACGAGTGCATCCCCCCTAACTACTATTCAACCAAAATGCTCTAGTATTATAACATATTTTATAATTCTTGTCAAATGGCATACGATTGTTTGTAAGTATAAAAAATAATTCATTTTTTATGAACTATTTTTTTCTTATTATTTTTACTAATTATATAGTACAAAATTATTATTATCAAAGCTAATATTATAAGAATAATAGAGCCATATTTAATAATAGATGATATATCATTAAATATTTTTTTCATGATAAGTGAAACATTATCATTTAAAAACATAATATGATTTACATTTATTTTTTTCAAAATTAGTAAATTACTTAATAGTAATAATAACGAAGAGGTAATCATTGGTATTGCAATAGCTAATTTCTTATATACAAAATGAATTATTAATGACAAAGCAATTATTACTAATAAGAAAGATACAAGCAAAATATTTAAAATTTTATTTATTTTTACAAAGTATTGTTGTAATTTAACTATAGTATCAGTACTAGTAATTGTTATTTTGTCTCTATATACTCTAAGAATTGTTGAAACAAATCTATCTAAAGCTTGTTCATCTGCAACCATAATATTATGACTAGCTAAGTAATTTTCAATATTATCTTTTAAATTTTTTTCAACTACACTAGTATCCACTTTAATTTCTTTATTAGTATAAAATGCATTTACAGCTTCTTTTACTTCATCTTTAATCATATCTTTGGTATAAATATCTTCTAATACAACATTTTCTAAACCAGATTGTAAAATATATTTTGCCATATCATTAGAAATATATTCATAAACCTTATCGTAATAATTATTTTTATTAAAGATATTTATAATATAATTTTGATTAAAAACTGTCATTTTTATCATAGCTAGTAAAAAAGTAATTAAAAATATTAATGATAAACTTAATTCTATAATATAATATAATATTATTTTTATTCTAGCTTTCATGACTTTCACCTACTAACTCTGCATAAACAAAGAATCTTCTATCTTGGTGACCAATAGTATTTACAGGGTAACATGTATATAGCATTAAAAGTTCTTTTTCTGATTGAATTGGTGCACTATCATTATCATTGTACCAAACAATTTTTGTATCCACTACTTTATAAGTATATGTTCCATAATTAGCTTTAACATTAATAATTGTACCAATATGAACTTCAGGTAATCTCATAAAATATCCTCTATTGTTATGAGCGGCAAATAAAATTGAACCACCTTCACCAGGAAAATAACTACCACTATAATGACCAACGCCATACATTAAAATATCTAATGTATCTCCTTGATATACTGGCATACTTAAATCTATATCGGGTATTTCAAGAGTAGCCCAAACTGTTGCCCATATTGGACGATTTACTAGTTTTTTCTTTATAGCATCAAAACTAACTTCTTTTTCTTCTAGTTTTGTTCCACTTTCTTCTATGGTAATTAAATTTATTATATTTATATATTCACTTATTTTATCTGCTAAGGTATAATGAATCATTACATATATTAATG
>CANPWS010000016.1 GCA_947584955.1 uncultured Bacilli bacterium
TGAAGTAGATGAAGAAAAAAAAGAAATTCATATTATTAGAATGTGGACTCATTATGATAAAATTTAGTTATTTAGTATAATATTAAGAAACAGTAACTAAAAAAAATAACATTTTTTTAATAAGTTAGTTTCATCAGATAAATATCCACTTTGGAAATTCGATTAAAAATAGAAAACACACCTTGATAAAAGTACGTTTTTATGTTATGATGTATTTGTCAAGGAAGCTTGCATAAAATAAAAAAGGAATACTTAATTTGGATGAGTTAAGTACTATTCCAAAGATTTGATTAGTACCTACTTATACACAGTTGGTACTATTTTTATTTCAAAAATTAATAAAGCATTACAAAAAGAAAATACCCAAAAATGTTGAAGAACTAACAGGCATAACTAATGATATCAGAATGTAGAAATATTTGGAAAGTATTCCCAGACTTTACAAAGTTTATTGAAAATAATATATTAGTTGGATATAATCGTATACATTTGATAGTAAATTTTTTATAAGTACAGGAAGATTAAATAACTTGATAATAAACAATCAATATTTTGATGTTATGCCTTTAGTTAAAAATTATAAACATACACTTGATACAGAAAATTTGAAATTGGTACAAGTCGAAAAAACATTAGGAATTGAAAATTTGCAAACACATAGAGCTTTAGCTGATACAATCACAACAGCTAAAATATATTTAAAGTTAATTAAGGAGATAAATAAATATGAATGAAAAAGAATTAAAAAAGATATGGTTATATGAGCAAACTCTTAAAGGAACTTATTTATTAAAAAAATATAAAGGAAATGAAACAAGTGTAATTATTCCAGATACTATAAATGATAAACCTGTCACAGACATTGCATCTTTTTGCTTTAAAGATAACAATATTGAATATTTAGAGATGGGCACAAATATTGAAGAAATAGGTAGTGTTCAAAATTTTGAAAAGGCAAAGAAAATTATTTTTAAAAAAATGCCCAAAAATATAGAAGGTTTATTAAGTCTAAATAAAGATGTTGAATCATTTGGAATACTAGGCGATGAACTTATTGTTAATAATATATTATACGGTATTACTAAAAATATATCAGGAAATTATTCTTTAAATGAGGGCATTATTGAAATAGATTCTAGTGTATTTGAAAACAATGATAGAGTTGAAACAATTAAATTACCCTACTCTTTAAAACAAATAGGAACAGCAACCTTTAAAGATTGTATTAATTTAAGAGAGATAAATTTAGAAAATATAACAAAAATGAGTCTTTCTTCTTTTGAAAATACAAAATTAGAAAAAGTTATTATCAATAATATTTCTTCAATTTGTGGAAATGCATTTAAAGATTGTTCTAATTTAAAAGAAGTTGTTATTAAAGATGGATTAAAAATTATTGGAGGAGGAGCATTCAAAAATTGTAAGAATCTAGAAAAGATATCACTGCCAAATACTCTTGAAGAAATAATTGATGAAGCATTTGCAAATTGCGATAATATTAAAGAAATAAATATTCCAGATGATGTTAAAATAGGTAAAAATAGTATAAATAAAAAGTATATTCCAAAATCATCTAAAATAAAAAAAGAAACTCAACGAACAATAATTGAAGATACTAAAAATAATAATTCGCTTTTAAATAAATTATTAAAAGATACTAAAAAAATGAATAAAAATGAAATAGAGACATATATTACTGAATTATTAAAAGAACGTAAACTAGACAATTTTGATACCTATGACATTACTGATATGAATGATATAAGCTTTAATAAAGAAAATGGAGAAATAACTTGGAAATGTCCTAGATGTGGATATTGTACCTTTTATTTATGGGATTTATTAGCAGATAATGGAAAAATGATAGATAATTTTAATATTAGTGGATGTGGTTTGTGTGGATAAATATGAAAAAAATATAAAATATAAAGATTTAATGGAAAAGTTAAAAAATTCCGTTAAAAATGAATTTTACTATGAAGCAATATTTATTGAATATGCCATATTAGAAGATAGAACAGAATCAATTTTGAGACACTCAAATATATCAACTATTAATTCTAATGGATTGCCATTAACACTAAATTCAAAACTAAGTAAAATACAAAAATCTAAATTCTATAAATATTCGTATGTTAGAAAACATTTAACTATAAATTTAATTGATTCTATATATGATTGGAAAAATGATAGAAACAAATTAATACATGACTTAATTAAAGCTAATTATTCCAATGAAGAAATTAAAAATGTAGCACTTAAAGGATATGATTTAATAAAAAAAATTAATAATAAATCAACTTTAATCAATAAATATATAGACAATTTATAGCATATATTATTATAATTTATAAATATAGTGATTGATGTCAATAAATTATCTTTATGCGAAAGAGTTGTAAACTACTTCATCTTTAGCATAAGATAAATATCAACTTTGAAAATTCGATTAAAAATACTAAACACACTTTGATAAAAGTGCGTTTTTATGTTATGATGTATTTGTCAAGGAAACTTGCATAAAATAAAAAAGGAATACTTAATTTGGATGAGTTAAGTACTATTCCAAAAATTTGATTAGTACCAACCTATACAGTTGGTACTATTTTTATTAATATGATTAAAACAACAATAATAAGGAGTATTATGATAGAGCAAAGATATTTCTCTGATTTTCTAATAATTTAACTTCCTTCCACTTTAAAAAGTAAAGGATAATAGTACCTAAACTAACTAAGTATTCCTAAATTAATCTTACCAAACAAATGTTCTTTATATAATAAATTAGTGTCATAAAAAAAACAATTAACTAATAACTTATAAATTTAATTTTTGCGTCGTAACTTTTAAAAATAAAGGTAAAAGCTTAGCAATTAATTTTTCATCATTAAGTTCAATTAATTCAAAATTATTAAAATAACAAAACCTAATATTACTATTATCATTTTTATCAATCAAATAATAATACTCTATATCATTATAATTTATTTTACTAACAACAACATATTCTTTATTATCATCTAAAACTAAAATATCTTTAATATTAATTAGCATAACATATTACATATAATCATCTTATAGAAATATTAATTTTCTATTGATTATCCCTTTCTACTTATATTTTTACTATATATAAAATTTTATATTATTATAATTTTAAATATATAACAAACTATCAAACTAATTTAAATAGTAATTACAATATAATTATACTACAATCTTTATATATTTTAAAATATATAATAAAAAAAGTAAGAATAAATAAACTAAAAAAATTTAAAGTTTAACTATTTTTACTTTATATTAAATATTTTATATATATTTTTTTTGTTATATCTTTCCATCATTAATAAGTTTTTGAAAATTATCTTTTATGTATGAATTACCCCCTAATGACTTATAACGATCAAATAATTCATAAGCATTTTGTTTTTGAACTTGTGATTTATCAATACCATTTTCTATATCATTCATAAAATTAACTAAAATAATTTTAATAAGTTCAAGTTCTATGTTATTTCTACCATTAGAAGAAATTTCTCCTAAAAGGTCTATTTTTTTATCAATTGGTGTTAAAATTTTTGAAATAAATTTTTTTAAATAAGCAAATAAACTAGTAATTGCTCCAATAAATACACTTAAAAAAGTAATTACGCCAACTATTTGTCCTAAAGATATATTTTCCATAAAAAATCCCTCTTTCAATAAACTACAATTTATTTTATGTAAAAAAAGGATTTATTAATATAGCATTTATACTTATTACTATCAAATTATCACAAATTAAAATAAGCTATTATTCCAAGTGCTATATTATTAACAATTTTATTTTGATAATCTGAATCTCTTAATATATAATTATCGCTAGGATTTGAAATAAATCCCGCTTCGACAAGTACACCTGGTATCTTAATTTTTTTATACATATAATAATTATTCTCTTTCTTAACATCTCGAACATTAGAAAAATTATTATTAAATACTTCATAAAGAGTATTTGCTAAAATTTTATTTTCACTATTAACATCACTATAAAATATTTGAAGACCACGCCATTTAGAACTAGTAGTAGAATTCAAATGAATTGACACATATAAATTAGCATCACTTTCATTAATTAACTTAGCTCGATTAGCAAGATCACTACGTTTTCTCATATTTTTAGATTTTGAAAGATCATAATCACCATCTCTAGTTAAATAAACTACAGCACCTTTTTGCACTAAAACCTCTTCTAATTTTTTTACAAGTATCAGATTAATATCCTTTTCTTGTATATTATTAGAAATAGCACCAGCATCAACACCACCATGTCCAGCATCTAAATAAATTATTTTCCCAAGAAGAGGTAAATCTTTTATATCTGCATAAACTTTTGAAAGAGAAAAAGCAAAAATAAAAAACATTATTATAATTAAGGCTTTATATTTATACATTACATCACCTAATTAAATATATGCTTTTATTCTAAAATACTATTCTTTTTACTTTTTATATTTTTTTTATAAACTGTAACTTTATCATTTATATCCAAAGTTGCCAACATAATATCATCATATTTATTATATCCTTGAACTTTTAAAATAGAATCTAGCCATTTCTTATCTTTGTTCATTTCTTTTAAATTTTCTTCTAATAATTTTGAATCAATAATAACATTAGCAACTAAACTTTCCTTATTAATTTTAGCATTAACATCCTTTTTAGTCGCTGGTAAAGATGCTGAAACAGGTAAAAAGCTTACTCTACCATTAGTTTCCATTATGGCATATTCTATATCTTCAAGTTTAAAATATCCTTGACTTCTAGCTTCAGCAAGTAATTCATTTATATCAAGTTTTGCTTTTCTTAATCCATCATCTATTATTTTGTTATTTTCAATTAATATGGTAGGAACACCCATCAAAAATCTTCTTAAGCTTATAGATTTCATAGATAAATATGATACAAATATTGAAAATAACCCATAAATAAACAAACTAGTTAGTCCAGATAATAGATGTTTTTCTAAATCTAATGAAATATCCGCAGCAATACTTCCTATTGTTATACCTATAATATAATCAAATAAATTAAGTTGTGATATCTGCTTTTTCCCCATAATCTTTGCTAAAAAAAATAAAATAATTAATACTAAAATTGTTCTAAAAATGACATTGATTATGTCTTTTTCCATACTATCACCATATTTATTATTTACTAATTATAGCTTTTATATACTAAAAAAAGGAATAAAATTTTATATTCCATTAATATTATTTATAACAATTGTTATTACCACTACTATTATAATAACAGTATAATATTTAGATAGATTATTTAAAAATTTTTCTGCTTTGTTTGAACTAAAAACAACATCAAACACAAATAAAATATTGATAATAATTAAAAATATGAATAATGGTATTGACATTATATTATATTTAAAGGCATCTAAAAATTTAAATTCCATAATAGCTAAAAAGGCTCTAGTTAAGCCACAAGATACACATCTAATACCAAAATATTTTTTAAAAAAGCAATTTATATCATATTTTAAAATTAAATATACTAAAATTAATTCAAATAAAATTATAAATATTTTCTTTAATCTATTCATTATTCTTTTAAAGAATTACCTTTAGCATCTTTATTAATGCTTCCAGTTAATATTAATATTCCTTCGATTAAACCCCAAATTGAAGAAATACATGGTCCAATAATTATACATGCACCTAAAATTGTTATTAAAAGTTGAGCTATTGCTTTATTTGTATAACCTAAATAAAAATTATGTATTCCAAAACTTCCTAAAAAGATTCCTAATAATCCTGCGACTAATTTACTTTTAGAACCAGGAGATACAGTATCATGATTATTTACTCTAGCTCCACATTTCAAACAAACATAAGCATTACTATTAACTTTTGCTCCACAATTACTACAAAAATGATCCATTTTCTACTTCCTTCCTATTTTTATTCAAATATATAATCTTCATTCCAATTATTATAATTAGAGTTATGTGTCGGAACATCTATTACTGGAAATGAAAAAATAATCATAATAATACTTATTACAAATAATACAAAATTCAAACAAAGATTTATTAACGATCCTCTTATAGCCATTTTAGAATTTTTTGGATTATCTTTTTTCATAATAAAATATATAATTATCCCTGCTATAGGTACTAAAAAACCTAATATTCCCCAAGCTATACTTCCATTATCATTTGAGTTTTCTACATTATCGCTTCTTAATTTAAAACCACACCTAACACAAACATAAGCATTATTATCAACTTTTTCTCCACAATTTGGACAATAATTCATTTAAATACCTCCACTAAAAACAGTAAATAAGATTCCTAATAATATCATAGTAAATGTAAAAAAACATAATGAAACTATTACTGATATTAAAGCTCCCTTACCTGAAGCATTTGCATTTTCTATATTACTTTTCTTCAAAGTAAAATATAATATTAAACCAACTAATGGGACAAAAAATCCTAAAAGCATATAAACAATTGCATTATTACTTTTTTTAGATTTACTACTGTCATTAATATCAGCAACTAATACACCACATTTAGGACATACATACGCATTATTATCTAATTTATGTCCACAATTACTACAATATTTTATCAAAAAATTCAGCTCCTTTATACATTACTTTATATGATTATAATATCATATTTCAGTTATTTTTACAACTAGAAATTATTTTATCTATTCCAAAGGTAGAAAGAGTTGCACATTTTTTTCTTGATGGTTGCATATATATATCATCATAACAATTAAGTTCTCCAAGTAGTTTATCATCATAATCTTTTTCATCAATCATGTTTAAATAATTAGTAATTATTTCTTTTGCCTCATCAATTGTCTTACCAATTAATTTTTTTATCATTATTGATGTTGAAGATATACATATAACACATGCTTCACCATCAAATTTAATATCTTTAATTATTCCGTTTTCTAAAAGAACATATATATCTAAATTATCTATACAACTTTCATTATTAGTATTTATCTTGATATATCCCTTTATATCATTTACTTCTTTATTATAAGGATTTTGATAATTATCTAAAATAATACTTCTTTTTAATTCTTTATCCATTAAAATATCACACTCCTAAAGTATTTCTTTCCAAATATTTTCACTATTTTTAAGAACATTTATCAATAAATCTACTTCTTCTTTTGTATTATAAAAAGAAAGACTAATTCTACAAGTATTATTAATATGAAATACATTATTTAGAATTTTTGCACAATGATTACCAGCACGAACGCAAATATTATATTTATCTAAATAAACTGATGTATCTTGACTAAATACGCCTTTAATATTAAAAGCTACAATAGCACTATCATTATCTTTATTATATATTTCAATAAAATCTAAATCTTCTAGCTTTGAAATAAGATATTTTCTTAAATTATGCTCATACTCATATATTTTATCAATACCAATATTTTGTAAATAAGAAATAGCTTCACTTAAAGCTAAAACTCCTTCAATATTTGGAGTACCTGCTTCTAATCTAGTTGGTATTTCTCTTAATTCATAATAACCATCCTTAGTAAAAATTGCATTCATTCCTCCGCCATAATTAATTGGTTCCATTTTATCTAACAAATCAAATTTTCCATATAAAACTCCTGTTCCAGTTGTTGAATACATTTTATGTGCAGAAAAAGCCATAAAATCAATATCATCACGTTGAACATCAACTTTAATATGAGCTATACTTTGAGCAGCATCTACAACAAGTAAAATATCATTTTCATGTGCTAGTTTACTTATTTCACTAATAGGTCTAACATCCCCAATTACATTAGTAACATGGGCAATAGAAATTACTTTCGTTTTTGGAGTAATTACTTTCTTTATATTTTCTACAGTTACTTCATTATTTTCAGTAAGTGGTATATATTTAACTTTAATTTTTAATTTTTTTTGTAAAACAAACCAAGGTAATATATTTGAAGCATGTTCACTTTCAGTTATTAATACTTCATCATCTTCTTTTAAAATTTTACCAAAATAGCCTAATATAATCATATTCATACCCTCAGTGGTACCTGTAGTAAAAACTATTTCACTTTTCTCTTTAGCATTAATAAAATCTTTTACTTTTTCACGGCATCCATCATATAAATTATCAACAGTTAAACTATTTTTATAATCTCCTCTATGTGCATTTGCAGTATATTTAGTATTATAATCATTAATTATATCTATTACACATTTTGGTTTTAATGTCGTTGCACCATTATCAAAATAAACTAAATTATTAGACTCTAAAATAGGAAAATCACTCCTATTCATCTTTTATCACCTCCAATACTTATTAATTATATTTAAAATTTTATTTCTTTTATCCATATCTACTATTAAATTAGAAAAAATATAACCCTTTATAAGTAATTTAATAGCATTATTATAATCTATTCCTCTTGCCATTAAATAAAATATTTCATCATCATTAAATGTACCAATTACAGAAGAATGTCTTGCTACTACATCATCTAATGGTATAAACATATTAGGTTTAATAACACTATGATTTTCTCCTAAATTAACAATTCTTGTATCTTGATTCATATTACATTTAATAGCCCCTTCTTTTAAATTAGTATTAATATCAAATAAAATACTTCCACCATTATCTAAACATATAGATTTATTATTTATATTAGAAATAGAATTTGAATTATTATGATTTATAGAAAAAATATATTTTTCTTCATTAATACATATATTTGAAAAATTATAATCAATTTTTGACATATAGCCATCTAAATTAATATTAACTTCTTCATATACTTTATCATTAGCATAAAATTTAAATAGTAAAAGAGTTGCATTATCATTTATATTATAACTAGTTTTAATATTAACTTCTTTTTCATTCATATATTCAAATAATTTAACATAAACATTATCTAATAACTTTATTTTTAAATTTATATTATCTGAGTTTTCATAGTAAATACTATAATCACAATTTTTTTTAAATATAATATTATTTTTTTTTATTTCAACATATTCATCACTATAATCTTCTAATTTATTATTAATCACTAATATATTATTCATTTTATTTCTTCCTTACTTATAATATTAGCCTCAGAAATATATTTATTATATCCTTCTTTTTCAATTTCTAATGCTAATTTATAATCACCAGTTTTTATAATATTACCATTATTAATTATATGAACATAATCTGGATGTAAGTATTCTAATATTTTTGGATGATGTGTAATAACAATTATTGAAGTATTAGGGTAATCTTCTTTATATTTTTTTATATTTTGTGAAACTATTCTAAGACTATCTACATCTAATCCTGAATCTATTTCATCTAATATTATTAGTTTAGGTTTTAACATTTTTATTTGTAATACTTCATTTTTTTTCTTTTCACCACCAGAAAATCCATAATTTAAATCCCTATGTATTAAATTTTTATTCATTTCTAATTCTTCAGTAGCTTTTTCACATAATAAAATAAAATCATATAGACCTATTCTTTTTTTATCTTTTGCAGCCAAAGCTGTTCTTAAAAAATCTTGATTAGAAATACCTGCTATTTCGGTAGGATATTGCATAGCAAGAAAAATGCCACGTCTTGCGATTTCATCTGTTTTTAAATTTAAAATTGATTCTTCATCAAATATTATATCACCTTTTGTTACTTTATAATTAGTATCTCCCAATATTACTCTAGATAATGTTGATTTACCTACACCATTAGGTCCCATTATCGCATGAATTTCACCACAATTTACTTCTAAGGTTAAATTATTTAATATTTTTTTATTACTAACTTCTGCACTTAAGTTTTTAACATTTAATAGCATTTTTAATCACCTATTAATATTATATCATTTTTTCTTTTATTTTCCCATAAAATAAAAGAAAAATAGAAATATTTTATATTTTATTTCTAATTTTATCTTAATGTTTAAATTACTAAATTACGTACTTTTTTTAAAGCTTTTTTCTCTATTTTTCTAATTGCTTCATATGAAACATTATAATCTCTTGCTATATCTCTTAAGGCATATACATCATTATTATTTAAACCATTTCTTTTTACAAAGATATCTTTTTCTCTACAATTAAGTGTATTTATTGCACTATTTAATCTATCTAATAAATCTTTATTTGATACATATTCTTCTATATCAACAGTATCATCTATAATTGTATTTATTAAACTATCTCCAAATTCTTCATCACTACTATAAATTTCATTTAATGACACGATAGTAAATGATATTTCATTAAAAATTCTTATCTTTTTTTCAGATAAACCAATTTCACTAGCTAACTCTTTTGTTGTAGGTTTATTTCCGTACTTTGTTATATAATTACTTAAATAATTATTATATTTCATAAAATTTTCACTTAAAGTAGTAGGAATTCTAATTTCTTGTTCTTTCTCTATTTCTGATCTTTTCACTGAACTTTTTAACCAATATAATGCATATGTTGAAAATTTTTTTCCTTTGGTTGTATCATACTTATTTATTGCTTTTATTAGACCAATATTTGCTTCTTGAATAGCATCTCCAATAAACATATTTTTTTTATATTTTTTAGCAGCAAATATAGATAATCTAAGATTTCTATTATAAAGATTATATTTTGAATAAAGATATACTGTTAAATTATCAACTTGCTCAGAAAGATTAAATTCATTTACCTTTTGGACATTATCAAAATTTAAATTTGGAAAAGTATTTTTTAATTCTGTAATATTAGGTATTCTTTCATTAAATAACTTTAAATATTTATTTATAATTTTAATTTCATCTTTTAAAACAAAATCATCTTCTAAAATAAAAGGTATATTTTTTATTTTTTTTAAAATATTATTATCATTTATATTTTTTAACGATAGTAAAATCAATTCCATATTAAGTAAAGGACACATTCTTGAATCATCATTATTTTTAATTATGACTAACTTTTCTTTAGATATTTCCATACGTTTTATACATTGATATTCTTCTTCTTCGCTCATAAGAGAATATCTATTAGCATTTGCTATAAGTAAATCAACAATATCACTATAAAAATTATCATTATTATTTTTTTTATTTAATGTATTAAAAGAATTTAAACTATTAATTTTTTCATCTTCTTCTAAATCATTAAATATTTCATCATCAACTTTATAAAAATCATCTAAATTAATTATTGAATTATTATTTTCTTTATAAATAGATTTATTCATAGTATCCCCCTTAAAACAAGACGTATTTTAACACACCTATTGCTTTTTGTCAAAAAAGTAAACTTTACTAATCTTTTTATACTCTTAATTATTATATTTTTTCTTGTTTTAATTATACTTATAAGTAAACTAGATGTTAAATATTACACTTATAGACATGTAAAACTATACTAATAAATTTATTTTAATTTTAATAAATTTTTTTAACATATTTTTTTACTTTTTTTAAAGCTGAAGCTTCTATTTGTCTTATTCTCTCTCTTGTTAAATTTAACATACTTCCAACTTCTTCAAGGGTATATGATTTTGCTTCTGAATTAATACCAAATCTATTATATACAACTTTTTTCTCTTTATCAGTAAGATTTGCATCAATTATAATCATTGCTTTTTTTATTATTTCATTTTTTATTACATTATCTTCAAATTCTGCATTTTCATCTTTAATAAAATCTATTAATTCATAATCTTCATCGTCATTAATATTTATTTCCAAAGAAATAACATCATTAGCATAATATTGTATTTTTTTTATTTTATCCTCAGAAAAATTAAGATTAGTTGCTATTTCTCCTATACTTGGTTCAATACCATATCTTGCCATATAATTATAAATAAATTGCTCATATTTTTTTATTTCAATGGCAAGTTTTGAAGGCTTTCTAATCATATAACTTTTATCAATACAATATCTTCCAATTAGACTTCTAATCCATTCAAAAGCATATGTTGAAAATCTAACTTCTTTATTGATATCAAATCTATTAACAGCTTTTACTAGTCCAAAATAACCAATTTGAATGAAATCTTCCATTGATATTTTATTTTGATATTTCTTTGCAACATAAATAGACATTCTAAGATTTCTTATAACTAATTCTCTTTTTGCTATAATATATTTTTTTAAAAGATCTATTTGTGATGCTAATAGATTTATATCTATACCATTTTTATTATCAAAGGAAAGAAAAGGAAAAGTATCTTTTAATTGCTCTAATGTTGGTACATTATCTGAAAATTTATCTAAATATTTAGTTATTACTTTTATTTCATTTTTAAAGATACCATCTTCTTCCATAATATATGGAATTTGTTTTATTTCTTTCAAATATTTATAATCTTCCATTTTCTTAATAGAAAGTAAGATAATTTCTATATTAAGTGAAGGATACATTTTATACCCTTCATCTAATGAATTACTATTATTTATTATAAATAATTCTTTTTTACCTTTATCTAAATTAAATGCATAATATTGCTCTTCTTTTTTGGTAAGTATTGGATATTTAGCAGCATTAATAATTAATGATCTAACTATATCATTATTCATCTCATCAATATATTTTTTTTGAATAGTATTAAACTTACTATTAAAATAAACATTATATTTTTCAATAAAATCTAATAAGTTATTATCATTTAATGAATCATAATATAAATCAAAATATAAATTGGTTTTTTCTTTTCCATATTTAGAATATAAGTCATTTAATGCTTTAATATCAAAATTATCATAACTTTCTAATTGCTTTTTAAATTGTTCGTAGTTTTCCATAATTAAACCACCTCATTAAAAAATCATGGTATATTCTAGCAGAAAACTTTATTTTTGTCAAAACAAACTTAATTGACTGGTTTCAGGCATATTATCAAGTATTCCCATAACACGCATTTTATCTATAAGTGTTTGTGAAACTTTACATCTTTTTTGAAATTCTTCAATGGAAATAAATGGTTTAATCTTAGCTTCTTCGGCTATACTTTGAGCAGCGACATCTCCAAGTCCATCTATACTTCTAAATGGTGAAATTAATGTCTTATTATCTTCAGCTATCAAAAAGTTTTTAGCATCACTTTTCATTATATCAATATTACCAAACATTATTCCCCTTGCAGTAGCCTCAAGAGCTAACTTTAATGTTTCTAATAATGATGTTTCTTTATTAGTTGCCTCGAAACCTTTATTGTTTATTTCTATAATTCTATTTTTTATTGATTCATATCCTCTTACCATAACTTGAATATCGAAATCATCAAATCTTGTTGAAAAATACGTTGCATAATATACTACTGGTTTATGAACTTTATAATATGCTATTCTAAAAGCACTAGTTACATAAGCTGCGGCATGAGCTTTCGGAAACATATATTTAATCTTATGACAAGATTCAATAAACCAATCTTCAATTCCTGCGTCTTTCATTGTTTTGGAATGTTCTTTCCAAGTCTCTGGATCTTTAGTAGCTTTTCCCTTTCTTACAAATTCCATTATTTTAAATGCTTTAATTGGTTCTAAACCATGATACATTAAATATACCATTATATCATCACGACAACCAATTACATCTTTAAATTCAACTGTACCACTTTTAATAAGTTCTTGAGCATTACCTAACCAAACATCTGTACCGTGAGAAAGACCAGATATTTTTATAAGTTCTGCAAAAGTTTTAGGTTTTGTATCTACTAACATGCTTATTGTAAAATTAGTACCAAATTCAGGTATTCCCAAGGTTCCAGTTTCACACATAATTTGTTCACTAGTTACACCAAGTGGTTCTGGTGATAAAAATATTCCCATTGTAGCTTTATCATCTAGTGGTACTTTAGTAATATCATCTTTTGTTATATCTTGAATCATTCTAAGTTGTGTAGGATCTGTATGTCCTAATATATCAAGCTTTAATACATCTTGATCAATAGCATGGTAATCAAAATGAGTTGTCC